>NZ_CAKAKP010000012.1:0-58375 GCF_916700555.1 Streptococcus sp. Marseille-Q5112 | reverse complement strand
CCTAAAACGATTCCGTATGACATTCTGAAAAGCATTTTTATATATTTAGAACAGAAAGTAATTGTATCTAAAACTGACTATCAAAAACAACACGCTGAAAGAAATCTACTAATTATTTCACTTTTACTTTCAACAGGCATAAGAATTTCTGAACTTTGCCACATTCATCTCAAAGACATTAATCTTTCCAATAAGACACTCCATATTATAGGAAAGGGTAAGAAAGAACGTATCTTATTTTTAGGAGATCAAAAAACATTCAATTTATTAGAAACATATATAAATAAAACAAAAAATGAACCCAATGATTTCTTGTTCCCAGGGAAACATTCTCCTAAACCATTGTCAGAGCAAAGTGTACGTTTAATTTTAAAGAGAATCGTTGAACAAAATAGCTTATCTAAAACTATTACACCACATATGTTTAGACATAGCTTTGCGACAATGCTTCTAGATAGTGATGTAGATATTCGATATATTCAACAAATTCTTGGACATAGTTCTATATCAATCACACAAATCTATACTCACGTATCTCATTCAAAACAAAAAGAAATACTTAGTTCTTTTAATCCTGTATCAGCGATTCATTCTGAAAGCGAGCAAGAAACATCCTCAAAGTCTACAGTTCACTACAAAAATTAATTTTTGTAGTTCAACCTTAATTTACTTAACAAAAGCAAAAGCATACAACACTTCACTTTGAACCAACATTTATACTATATTCCGTATTAAGGACTCCATAATTGTTTTTCTAAAATACATCTTTCAAATATCCTTAAATATAATAAAAAGAGATGGGTAAAATCTCAATTCCTGAAGAAACTGGAGTAATCTTCCCACAAGAAAACGCATAATATCAAGCTTTCAACACCTGATACTATGCGTTTTTCTGATTTTAAAGACTTTTTAAATCCTAAATAGACTATATTTTAACACTCAAGATCTAACAACCATTTCGATTAGTTAAATCTTTCAATCTTTCTTCTCCAGATTTAAGCATCTCTTTCTCTACCTGACTCCACTCCCCAAAGAGTAACTCTTGAAGAACATCTGCTGCTGAAGTTGTATTTTCTTTTGAATCATATACACAACTTCTATCTCGTTGATAAATTTGAATTCTTTCAAAGATAGCCAATTCTTCCAATTGTCGTGTATTATCAACTAGATGATTTACAATGAAATCATGATGTTCTTTTGGAGTTGCTCGTGCTTGATTTGGATTAATAGCGTACAGTTCTTCATAACGGATAAGAGTACTCAGATAGGACAATTCGGGCTTTGTTGCGATTATAGCTAATTGTACTTTATATCCCTTATTTTTCAAGAGTTGTGCTGTTTTCTTTGGAACATCAATTGTTCGTAAAGTTCCCTCTATCAAAAGATTGTATCCCAAATGACTCAATTCTCTTACTAAAGACTCTACCATTTTCCCTGCAAACTCTTTGGTGTATTCAACACTGTCTTTGCCATATTCTTGCTGCAGTTCTAAATAGTGTGGATGTTGAGAGCGAAAACTATCGCCATCTATGATAACAATATTTCCTTGAAATTCTTTCTGTTTAATACGATGAATTGTAGTCTTACCAGCACCACTTTGCCCTCCAAGCAAAATCGCTATAGGTTGCTTACTGGACTTTTTTCCTCTTGTCAGAGAACGAAGATTCCGTGCTAGAGCATGTTTGAATTCACAATCAGTATAATCTTGGATTTCCATTAGGCTACCATCCGTTTTTCAGATATCTCTAACATACGTTCAATTCCATCCAAATAGCCGCTATACCTCTCTATTTCATCAAAATTATCTACTAAATAGATATTCGTATGAATCAAGTCAGATAGATCATCACTCATTAAAATCCAAGGATTAGATTCATCATCAATGCTAATTCCCTGACTATCTTGATAGCGATAGAGTCGAGATAATAGATTAGAACCTCTTTCTTTCACAATTTCAATTTTTAAAGTTAATTCATAATCTTCAACAGGATTAAGCATTTTATCTTCTCCTACAATATCGACATAAGATACATTAAACTTCTGACAAATGATGTCAATTAATTCCGTAGAGACTGAACTCGTTCCATTTTCATACCGGCTCAAGCTATTTCGAGAAATTCCTACAATTCGGGCAAAGTCGTCTTGTGTTAAGTCATGTGTTTTACGTAAGGATTTTATGTTCTTTCCAATCATGGCAAACTCCTTTATTTTTATAATTCAATTATAGCATAAAAAAGCATAATGCACCAAAATTGGTGCGTTATTGACTATTTTTCCTAAATCTCTCTAAATTCTTCTCCAATTGTTCCTTATGAAGTTGATTCTTAGCTTCTTTTAATGTGTCATCCAAAGTTTCTTCTCTGTAAGTCGCTTCTGTTTTTAGTTCTTCTGATCCTTGATCTGGAGTGAAAATGATATCTAGCAATCGGTCTATTTTTTCAAGATCTTGGACAGACATATCAGATAGTCTATGAATTAGCTTCTTAAATACATCACTATTGTCTTGGTTTTTCTTAAAAAGTTTTGTAAACATCTATAACCTCTCAAAAAAAGCAGCCTTTTAAGACTGCTTAGTGTAATTCGGAAATCGCATCATAAATGGACTGCAATTTCTTATTGTCTTTATTCTTTGTGTCAATCAACGTATGTAGCTCTTCAATTTTCTTTTGACTACTTTGAATATCGCTATTGTTATCCGCAATCAGCCTTTTAAGATGTTGCTGATAACTTGTAGTGATATCTGTCTCTTTTCCTGTTCTAACCTCTGTAACTTTGGGCTTAGAACTAGAATTTGATTCCGTCACAGGTGCTTGTTTACGCTTTTGAAAAGCTGCTTCATAATTTACATCATTACCTCCTTGATGATTTCCAAATAAGGCCGCAATTTTATCTGGATCTTCTTGATTTTCTGATTTACTTTCTAATGGTTGATTAAAATTCCAATCTTTTGTCATTCACTCATTTCATCCTTTCTAAATTCAGAATCATCGAATTGTCTTTCTTTACCAAAGGCATGGTCAAGAGCTTCTTCAAAACTCATGTGACTGATGCTTTGACGCCTTTTGAACGTCGCAAACATCGCTGTCTCCAGTTGCTCTTTGTAAGCAGCGAGTTTTTCTGTCTCTCTTGCTACCTTGCTTTCTTGCCTAGTGACCTTTTCTTCTAAGCGCTCGATTATGGTCATATACGTTCCTCCTTCATTCTAATATTAGCTAAAACAACTTGATTTTGTTATCACAATTCTAAACATTGAGAGTTTTGTCTTACTGGTGGATTTCCAAATGTCTCTTTTACAGTTTCAAGCTTAAATTGAAAATCTGATTTCTTTTCTCTAAGAATATCGTTCCAGTCTATTTTTTCTTTCCCAGATTCATTATTAGGTAAATCCAGTAAAACAGGAAATCCTGATTGAGATAACTTATCAGAAAAATCTTTTCCTGCATCATCACAATCTACCGCAAGTGTCAATAAATCAGGATGATTATCGAAATAGGTGGTGGTATCACGAATTGTATTGATCAAATGCAATAACTTTGAAGGTGTTACTGTATCTAAAAATTCCAACTTCTGATTTTCTTCAGCTATTAGTCGTAAAGTTTGATAAGCAACAACAGACCTTTTTAATCCTTCCATAGATACCAAACGAACATTAGTTAGACTTTGTTGATGAAGTTCGTAATAGCTCATCAAGTCGATGAACGATTCACAAAAGACCAGTCTATTTGGTTTGCCAATGTCAAAGGATATTCCAACATGTCCATGGCTTCCTTTTAGAATCGTTTTTAACCTTTCTCTAGGAAGAGAGTGATTCTTATAAATTCCTTGTAAGCTTGCTGCCTGCAGCTTGTGGCGATGATCAAAGCTTTTAAAAACGTTAACAGGTTCAACTGTTTCATTTGTTTTCCAACTAGCTTGTGCTATCAAACCTTGTTGAATCATCTTTTGTATGATTTCTTCTGAGATTCCTCTACATTCTGTTAAGTAATATCTAGTCAAACTGCAGTTAGAATCTTCTACTCTCTTTAAAGGATAATAAAATGGTCTCTCTCTTTTTTCTTGAATAGCTTCTTTTTGAAAAGGTTCTTCAGAAAGAAAGGCTAGAGCTTCTTTAAAGGAAATTCCCTTAACAAGTCGAACAAAATCAATGACATCACCTTGAATATCTCTTGAAAACCATTTAAAAGTATTGGTAGTTGAAAAAATCCGAAATGAATCGTGTTCAGGATGTTCATAGACACTGCTCGAAACTTGTTTAAAGGAGATACCTAAACGATTGGCTACATCAAGAATTGAAATTTGCTTACATTCTTCTATTCCCATGCAATATCATCATTTTGTCGTAGTATTTGGCAGTGATGGTATTGATGATGATTCTTCTAAAGTTTTAGGAGTTGCATTATCTAAATCATCTAACCCAGATTTCCAAACCTGTACTTGATTGACCAATAACTTACCTGGTAGTTTCGAATAAGACAACTTAACCGTTCTGGTTTCTGTCTGATTGGTCTTTGATTGGTTGGCATTCTTTAAATCGGATACATAGGTTACATTATAAGACACCATAGCAATGGCTTGATTCGTAGTCTGATTGACAAAGATATCAGCTTTTTCAAAATGATAATCCAAAATATAATCCTTATACACTTGGTTCATGGCATCATTTTGACTTGACAATTCTTGAGAATAAGCTGATTCAGTCATATAAGGTTGAATACGTGTATTATTTTCTCCGAGCTTTTCTTTCGTATAGTACTGTGTCAAAAATTCTTTTACAGTATCTGATGACAAAATACTTGCTTTATCTTCTGCTTGTTTGTCCTCTACAAGTTTAGCTGCAGCCAATTCAATCTCTTTACGACTTTGTTTAGCAGTAGAATGTTGACCAGCAGTATATCCCATCATGAGAATAAAGCTAGTTGCAGCCACTGCTCCAACACTAATTAAGGCTTTAGTTTTGACTTTATTTAACATCTTAGACCTTCTTTCTATAAAAACTAGGTCAAGAATAACAAAAAGAACTTGTAAGTTTTATCACATCACAACGAAAGGTAATTCCTACATTTCAGGCGCAAAATCGTACAGTTCAGAGAAAAAAATAAAACTAGCTGTCTTTGAAGTATAATAGACTTATTGGAAAAAAATAAAATGCATACTGTACTATGCTATACTATAGTTAAGAAAACTATTTACAAAAGATCATGCAACTAACTTCTGAGAACTTTAAATTATTTATTAGTGTAAAAAAGGACACCTTCCCAACGAAGATATCCTGTCTAAATAAAGCTTATAAAACCAAACACTATAAAGGAGGACGTCCAAAAACGCTAAGTCTATAAAAACAGTTGATGCTAAACTTGCGTTATTTATTCTATTGACCAACTCTACGTCTCCTAGCTTTTGATTTTGGTCTTGGATTAGCGACAGTCACCGAACGATAATATTGGTAGAAGATACTCTTCGTTCTTCAGGTCTATTTGCCTTAGACAACTTAAAAGCAGCAAGTGTCACTATAGCTATTGATGTCATAGAAAGTCCTATTTCAACGTCCTAAAAGAAACCAAAGTAAAATTATTCAGGAAAAAAGAGACACACCATGAAGACACAAATCATACTCGATTTAACACCACTTCATGCCTGCTAATTAGTTTTTTAAGAAGGTCATACACATGATTTTACTCTTTTTAAGAAAGGATAGGTCAAGTTTGCCAGAGCAATCACTTGATTTTCTGTATTTGGATTATTTATGCATTATGAATATTCATAATATAACCTTCATTCCTGTTAAAAATTCTAAAAAGCATCTATTGACTGAAGAGGATAAGAAGTTTAATAGAGATACTTGTAATACGTATTAAAATTGAGCATTTTAATGCTAAGTATAAAACTTTTCAATTTATGGAATCATCAACTATGAGTTAAAATAATTTTCGAACAAAGGCTGTCCAAAAAACTTGATATAATGCGTTTTATTATGGGAATATTCATTTCATTTACTCCTGAAATTGAGTTTTTACCCAGACTCATTAATGTTATTGATATAATCCAATAATAATGATAATATCAAATAGTAATAAAAATTTGATAGTATTTTTTCATAATCTGTCACGCTTTCTAATGATTTTTTATGGTAAATGGAGATAAATATGATTATAGGTGAAACTTATAGAAAAATACGAGAAGGAAAAGGTATTTCTATTTCTTCATTAGCAGGTGCAGAAATTTCAAAGTCTCAAATATCTAGATTTGAATTAGGAGAGACAGAAATCTCATTTTTTAAATTATTATATCTACTTGAAAAAATAGGTGTAACACTAGAGGAGTTTTTGCTTTCATGTAATAATTATCAGCCTTCAGACTTCAATACCTTGATACGCTTAGTTCAACAGGCTGCATACAATCAAGAAATCAAATCATTACTTAATATGGTAAGCAAAGAGATGGAACTGTTTAGAGAAACCAAATCTCATTATCATAAGTTAAACGCTATTTTCATTGAAAGTATTATCTATGGAATTGATAATACTCATCAATTGAGTAATCAAGACACCTCTTATCTTACTAATTATTTATTTTCTGTTGAAAACTGGGGATATTACGAAATTCTTATTCTTGGAAATTGTTGTCGAGCAATATTACCAAATTTATTATTTAGATATGCCAAAGAGGCGCTTAAAAAAGGAAAGTTGTATAGTTCTATACCTAGAAATAAACAAGCTCTCGTTCAATTACTTCTTAATTCACTTCTTATTATGATTGAAAACAGCTTATATGAGGAAGCTTTATTTTTAGAACAAGCTACTAAGAATATATTATCTAATTCCACAGATTTTTTGAACAAACTATTCTTTTGTATTTAGAAGGTTTTTTGAACTTAAATTTCATCATAATCAAAAATCAATTTTAAAAATAGAAGATGCTTTAAAAATTTTTGAATTATTCAATAAAACATTATACAAAAATTATAAAGATTACTACAAAAAAATATTATCATTTTATTACAATGTGGTAATTCCTATTTTGAATAATTGCTTTTTTTGAAAAACTTTTTAATTCATCTAAAGAAATCAATTCCAGCTCTTCAGCAATACTATCCCAACTTGGAATATCAAATAATTTTTCTCTACAAATTGTTTTTAAATATTCATTTTTATTAACTTCACAATTTATGTACAATTCATTGATTACTCTTTTTTAGCCTTATAAAATAATAGTTCATCAGATAAATCGGATTCATTAACAAGATTGTTCTCCGCTGTTTAATCAATTTTTTCTTATAGATTGTAGGTGTTATAGTTACTATTTTTAGTAAAGTCATATTACTATAAAATATTGGGTATGATACAATACTATATATCCATTGCTTTTGTGTCCTTAACTTATGGCCTAATAATGAATCTTTAATACCAGTTAACATCGAGTTTAAGATACTTAACATTGCCATTTCATGAGATGATGCTACCATACCAGATATATCTAGATACATAGAAATTTCAGAAAGTTCTTGTTGTTTATCTAATTCCGTTAAACCAGTTGAAAAAGCCGGAGAGTTAATTTCTACAGATGATCCACTTAAAGGTAACATATTTTCAATACTTATGATTTCACTTTGTAGAAAACTTGGACCAGCAATAGCAATCTGGAATTCTCCTGCTTGAATATTTTTCATATAAAATTTATATATAGTTTCTAAACTAACATACTCAATATTACCTCTAGTACCAATAATATCTATTGACCAAGAACTATTTTTAAAAATTACTCGATTATCATTAATAGATTTTTTACTATTTTCATACTGATTTAATTCAATTAAGACTATTTTCTTTTCCCTCAATAGTTCATCTTCAGTAATAGAAAGATTGAAAATCCTACTTATCAGTATTTTAAAAATTTTATTGAAATCTTCAGCTAGACAGTAACCACTTAAATTAATATAATCTCTAGATGTCTCTCCTTTAATAGCTGCACCATTCATATCAAACAATTCATTTAGTGATTGTTCATTCCCTGCTCGTATTAGTAAATGTTCAATAAGATGTGAAAATCCTAATTCATTTACTTGCTCAATACTAGTACCTGCAACAAACATCAATGAAAAATATGCAAATTTACTTGCTTGATTTTTTTTAAATATAATTTTCTTATTCATCAATTTTTAGAATCTCCCAGAGTTTACTTTTATCGAAATCATGACCACATGTAGGACAATGAGATTGCTTAGAGAAGTGCTTGAATTCATCTTCCCTAAAACTATAAAAATCAAATCTAAATAAAGTATTCCAAACATTACTATTTTTCTCTGTTACACAATCTAACCATTTCTTCACAACCCATGATGACAATAATAGAATATTAGTTAAAATATTTGCAGTTATTAATTTTCCATCATAGTTTGAAAATTTTTTAACTAAATTTTGAAAGTTATCACTATCTTGTTCATAAAGTAAACAATCAACACAGCCTATATTTTGAATATTAGGATTACAAAATAAGAGTTTACCTGCGCTACGTTGGCTAAAACAGTATATACTAGGGATATTAAATAAATAGCATGCTCTATTTACTAATCTTTGTGCTATATAAGGAGGTTCATCCATACAACAAAATACCCAGTCACTTTCAGAAATTTCTTTTTTTACAGCATCAACAGTGCTCATTTTTAATTTTCTTTTTGTGACTACACACTGATAATTACGTTTTAGAATACAATCTTTTACACAGTCAACTTTATATTTACCAATATCGTTAAAGGTAAACATAGATTGCCTATTTATATTATTTTCTTTAACAATATCATCATCGACTAAATGAAGTCGCCCTACCCCTAATTGGGCTAATTGTAATGCGATATGAGAACCACCGGCTCCACATCCTAGTATGGTAACTTTTAAATTACTCAATTTTTCAAGTAATTTAATCCCACCAATACCTTCACTAGAATAATAAGTTTCTAGTGATTCATTAATTAAATAGTGATCAATTTGATTTACAGGTCTATCTAATATTTCTAATAAATTACGATCAGAAAATTTAGATATATATTTTTCTATAATATTTTCGGATATATCATATTTTTTTCTTAATAAATCTTTAATTTCTTCAAAGCTATTAATTCCATTGCAACAAGAAATTAAATCTGACCAAAAATCTGAGTATCCTGTAATTTCTAATACATCAACATCATCAGCTCCAATTCTTAATCTGTCGTTCTTCCATTGGTAAACGATTCTATCCTGGTTCCATTTTGGGAAATAATTATCCATTTTATATCCTCAACTATTTGATAAAAGCATGCAAGATGAACATGCATGCTTCTGTTATACACGAGAAGTCGATTAATATTATTGACTTCTTTTTTATTAATACAAACTAATTTAAACTCTCTTTTTAAGAGTTTAAATTAACTAAATCTAAAATTATCTTAGATAAAGTACCAATTAGTTGTATCTTCTTCACGAATTTCTTCAAATTCTAACTCCAAAATGTTGAAATCTTCCATAATCATGATCATCACCTCCTTTCTATTATAAAACAATAATCTGATCAAACTCTTCCAATATTTCTGGATTTTGATCATGAGTAATGACAATAACAATTGCATCTTTAATGGATAGAATGTAATCCATTATTTCTTTTGCTTTTATTGGATCAAGGTTACTTGTAGGTTCGTCAAATATATAAACTGAATATGTTTTGACTAAAAACCTAGCTAAATCAATTCGTTGCTTTTCTCCTTCTGAAATGATTTGGTTTGATTGAGCTAGGTTTTTACGAAGGAAGTCTTCATTAAAACCTAAGGATTTTCTTAATTTTTCAGTTAAATGAAGGTTTCTAGCCAATTTGATATTCTCTAGAATATTGCCTTCAATCAGAAAGTCATTTTTTTGCACAAACGCAATATCTTTATATAACTCCTCTGAGGAAATATCAATATTCTGTTTTCCGTTGATTTTTATTTCTCCATCATAAAGATTTTTTGGATAATAATTTAGTATTAATTTTACTAAAGTTGTTTTCCCAGCTCCTGAAGCACCTATAATTGCATAGCGCTTGCCTTTTTTAAATTCATAGGAAAAATGATCAAATAATATTTTATTTTCAATTTCATAATGTAATTGGCTAATAGAAATGGTCGAAATGTTATCACAATCAATTGTACTTGTTTTATGGGAAGTTCCTTGATTTGTCTCATATAGATTTTCCTGGATATTATCAATAATGGACTTGCTACTGCTGATTAAATTTTTATTGTAAAGAATAGATTGTAATGGAGCAAAAACACCGTTTAATAATTGAATACTTGCTACTAGTAATCCAATAGTCAGTAAGTTATTTCTTACAAAAAAGATACCAGCGACCATACAGGATAGTTGAGAGCCAAAACTTAGTAAAATCCCAGTAGTTGAAGCTAAGTCTTTTAAGAATTGATATGTTTTTCTGGACTCTTCAAATTCTAAACTGATTCCCTGAATTTTTTCTTGGGTCCAGCTTTGAATATTTAATAACTTAATTTGTTCAAAACCATTAATAAAGTTTGTCATTTTTGACAAATAGTGATTATTTTGTAGAGAATAATTATTTGTTGATTTAGTCATTAACTTTCCAGGAATTTGTGATAGGAAAACCGTTATACTCGACAATAAAAGGAAGACTAATGCTAATCGCCATTCTATATAAATAATAGCAACCACACTCATGATAAGGCTCCCTAAATTTGCAATTAGAGAGATTTTAGGGATTAATAAATTTTCTTGAATAAGGTCACTGTTTTTGGTGATATTATTTAAGAAATCTGAATGGTTACGGTTGTCAGTTTGGTTAAATTCACGCGATAAATAATGTAATAAGAGACGCCTTTTTAGATCTAAAATAACTTTTTTTACATATTCGTTTTTAAGATAGGAATAGGAAGAAGAAATCAAGAACCACAGTAAAATCGAACCTACAGAAATAGTGATATGAAAGAGTAATCCACTATTTGAATTAGATATACTATCAAGTATTCTTCCTAATTGCAGAGAGAAGAATGTCATTAAAAGAGCACTTGTCAAACTTAATAAAATAATCAAGAAATATAGTAATTTATATTGTTTCATAATCTGGTTCATATCTTACTCCTTAAGTAACTCTGATGAGAATATTATAATCCAAATATGAAAATCAGAAACAAACTTCCCGTATTGGGGACGCAATGAATAGTTTACACTAAATATAAAAAAAATTATAAAATAATTATTTTTTAAAATAAGAGGAGAACTCATATTTTTATTTAACAATGAATATATCACACTAAACCAGATAGAATATACAAGTTAATTTGTACCGAAATTACTATATATTATAAGAAAAATAGAAACTCTAAAGCATTCTGTACACTTTAATTTTAATTCATCTCTTTTTGTTTCTAATACAGAGTATTGAGACTGGATTATAAGCACATCAACAAAAAACTCTATTCAAACCTACCTTTGAATAAAGTCTTTTAACTATCTAAAAAGTTCACATTTTATGCTTATTTATGGAGTTAATGAAGCGCCAACTAAATCCTAGAACCAACATCAGATTGATGAAAAAGTACACAGCCGTAAAACTAGTTAAACCATGTTGTCTGATATCATCAAAATATAAACTAGGTTCAGTAAAGAACAGATAAATTCCATAGACCTCCACGAAAATAAGAAAACTGATAAAACCAATAAGGAAAAGTCCACTGGCAATAAGAAAGAGTCTCCATAAAAGAATGAGAATTCCTCCTACTGCTAAAAAAATTACTGGGATAAGGAGTAAATCATTCATGACTTTCTCCTTTCTAATCAATCAACTGACGATAATGGGTGGCAAGAGAGGAATCAAACTCTTCTAATTTTTGAACTAAGTCCAAATACTCTTCTTTTTCATGTTCTTCAAAGTCCACACCTTGATGATTCTGAAGAGCGATTTCCAATTGACTAGTGAGCTCTCGTTTAGAAAAACTGTAATCCCCTGTCACTTCCTCATAATGTTCCTTTAACTCCTTGTAGGCTTGGTATTCTTCAGGTGTTTGAAATCCCTGTACCAAAGCCTCTTCTAATTGATAATAGGTATCTTCCATCATAATCGTTACCTCGTTTCTTTCTATCTTTATTCTACCGCGCTTTTCTTTTCTTGTCCGCTATTTATATCTATTTTTTAATCTAATTCAAAAGAAAGTTGTTCTTGCTTTTCTTTTCCTTTTTCGTGGAATTGTCGTAAGGCCTGATCAATAATATCTAAATCCGTTTCTGTTTCAATCAATGGCGCGAGTACATCGTATTCGGCCTTTTTAGTTTGATAATCCTCTTCCTTTGGAAAATTTTTCTCAATTTCTACCTTAGCAGTAGTCCATTTATCCTTTAATTCATCCAATAAGTTCTGAGTTTTCACTTGGTCATCTTTAATGTGGTCTATCGTATGCTGAAGCCTTTGAATTGTCCCCAAAGGAGAATACAAATCCAAACTGACAGAATACTGATTTTCTCCTACAATCTTAACAGAGAAGGTTTCAGGAAGAGGCTGATTCGTTGGTAGACTAAGCATTTTAATGTCAAATCCTCGATAACTTGCTAGGGTTCGAAATTCTTTGCTGTCAGATTGATTATGACGGATAAGACGGTGTAGGGATTCACCTGCTTCAGCTCGTTGCTCAAAAACTTGTTTACCTATCGTCATAGAAAATGATTGGTCTTTCGACATTTCAGACTGTTGAATGTCGCCTTCATACTTGCTTAATCGTTTCTCAAGAATGGGCATATTTTCTTCACAGTAAGAGATTGTATGACGATAGTGATCCTTGCTGCGTTGAAAGGCGCGTCTTTGATTTTCTAATAGAGTTAGATCATTCTCTAGTTCCATCTTATATTTGAGATAAGGATTACCTGTTGCTAGTGCCTTAAAATCAGAAGCTGTCATAGTCTGTTCATCAATATCTTCCGCAGCACGAATCGGCTCCTTAGAAGTCATAATCTGCTTAATATAACGGAGTTTGTTCTCCTGAGTTGCCCATAGATAATTATCAAACGAACCTTTGGTAATATAGTGGTAAATATCCACTTCCTTGTTTTCATTTCCCTGTCGGATAATACGTCCATTACGTTGCTGAATGTCACTTGGTCTCCACGGTACATCCAGATGGTGAACTGCTTTCATCTTGCTCTGAACATTTAAACCTGTTCCTCCTTTTTCAGTTGAGGCAAGAAGAACCCGAACCTCTCCTGCATTAACCTTTCGAGACAAGCTATTCTTCTTTTCATCACTATTGGCATCATGTACAAAGGCAATTTCCATACTAGGGATTCCTCTATCAACTAATAAAGCCTTAATCTCAGAATAAACATCAAAGCCATTATCTTTTTTCTTAGGTGTGCCAATATCTGAAAAAATCATCTGAGTAGCCTTATTTTCCATTCCCTCACGATAAATTCTTTCAACATTATCCACTACCTGAAGCAGTTTATGATTGTCTGCTAGACTATAACTAGAGTCCAATAAACGCATATCAATAGCTAGTTTCCGCGCCTCACCCGTAATCTTCAACATGTTATCCTGGCTCGGATCAACTGTTCCACATTTGACCATATCTGACCTCATAACTAATTCTTCTAAATAGAGTTTCTGGTTTTCAGTTAACTCACTCTCAATAGGGATAATATGAGCTTCTGGAACAGGTAAATCCAACATATCTTGTGTTTGAATGTCGGCTGTTTCTTTATAGATTTTCATCAACTCAGGTAGATTGACAAACTTTTTAAATCGTTTCTTAGGTTGGTACTTATCCCCTGTAGGAGCTAATTCCATAGAGTTTTGAATTTCTCCAAAAGCACCTACCCAAGAGTCAAAATAATCAACTTGATAGCGTTTTAAGATATCTGGTTGAATGTAGTTCATCATAGTATATAACTCACTAATAGAATTGGAAACAGGTGTTCCTGTCGCAAAGACAATGTTTTTAAAATCATGTTCTTCCTGAATCTGTCGAACCTTCATTTCCATATCCACATTCTTCTTAGACGTTGTATTGGTAATCCCTGCTACATTTCCAAGTCCAGTAATTGGACGTATATTTTTAAAGTGATGTGCTTCATCCACAAAGAGAAAATCAATTCCTAAGTTCTCAAAATCAATAAAACTATCACGATTAAAGCGTTGGAGTTCTTCCAATTGTCTCTCAAGACCACTTATTGATTGCTCTGCTTCTTTAACGGTGTACTTATTTTCAGAATGTGTTTTAATCTCTCGTAGTTCATTGAGTTTGTCCTCGATATAATTCATCTGTCTTTCCTTACTGACAGGGATTTTTTCAAATTGAGAATCCCCAATGACAATGGCATCGTAATCTCCTGTAATGATACGTGACACAAATTGTTTTCTTCTCGCCTTCACAAAATCTTTCTTAGTGGTCACAAAGACTTTTTTAGTAGGGAAAAATTTCATGATTTCTTGGCCAAACTGAGCAGACAAACTAGAGGGCACCACATACAAGGGCTTATGAACCATCCCCAACTCCTTTAATTTAAACCCAGCACCAAGCATGGTCAAGGTCTTTCCTGAACCTACCTCATGAGCTAATAAAGCTCTTTTTTCTTCTACGATTCTTTGAATAGCATTCTCTTGATGAGGACGAAGACTGATGTTTTGTGCCAAGCCATCAATGACTAGATGGCTACCATCATACTCTCGACTAACTGTTCGATTATAAAGACGATTATAGCTTTCCTCAATGACCTGTTGGACTTCTGGATACCGTGAGACAAATTCTTGAAAGAGCTCTTGTAAATGCTGCTCTTTTGCTCTTAGAACAGAGGTTTTTTCCAAATCTGTGATAGTCTTTTTCTTTTCCCCTTCCGTAACAGTCATGGTAATCGTCGGTTGGTTCGAATTAAGTAAATTCTCAAAAATCTTTCTTCCTGTATCATAACGTGACCCACTAACTCCAAGACTACTATCTTTGGCACTTGGATAGCGATAAACAAATGATGTCCTTAAATGAACCTGGCCATCGACAGGATTCACTTCAATGACTTGTTCAACATCTGGCGAAGACAATTCAAATTCACGATTGGTAAAACATTCAAAGGCAAATTTACCATAAACGGATTGAGGAATCCAACGTGACCCTATTTTGAACTCAATATCTGCCAGATGAATCCGTGGAGGGCGAACAGATTCTAACAAATCTAAAGCATGAGACCAGTCAAATTCTTGGTTGTTTTCATCTACTAATAGTTGAACTACTTCTATCTTATTGAGAATATCTCCTGACAAAAACTGGTTCTTAGAAAGATATTTTCTTTCCCCTCTTAAATAACTTTCTGGATCCATTAAAACCTGGTCACCTAACTCATCTAAAATAGCAGCTTGGCTATGTTCGGGATAAATTGATACCATATAGTCTAAATCAACTCCTCTACCATCCGATAAACTGGAGTTTAAGGCATCTAAAGCCGTTGATACTCTTGTAATCTCTCTCTCTGGTCTAACCAATGCTTTCTCAAAGGCTAAAGATTTTTTATATTTTACTTTCTGGTCTTTAGAATCGATGTATTCATCTTCTAAACTTGCTAGTAAAGAATACTTATCGTCACTATCAAATAAGTTCCGATTGACTGAGGCATTCAAGTATCCAAATTGACTTACAAAGCGGTCATAGTTATGATTGAGTTTACTAAGTAACACCTGAAATTCTGTCCGACTATAATCTTGATGACGTTGAATTTCAATTAAGGATTGATAGGTCTCTCTCAAATCAACCATGCCCTTAATGCGACTAATATCCTTATCCGATAAGGGACTTTCATAAAAGACAGTTTTTTTGAACAGTCCCTTATATTTCCCTCTTTTACTCGCTTCTTCTGACTTGTAAACATCTAGTGCTTCCTCTTCTGTCAAATGAAGTTGCACGAATCGGTCTATTTTATGTTCAGACAAAGAACTGTCCCAAGCTTTAAAATCTCCCTTCTCATCTACATAATAACTAATTTCGTCTACTTTTGAACTTTTCCGAATGCCATGCGTATCTCGGTAATAAATTTGATTTCCCTCATATCCAAAAGAATAGAGCGCTAAGTCCTCACGTATACGACTTGGGATCGAATTATCCACTTCTTCTTGGATAAAAACAGGTGCTTTCAAAGAATTGTCAATTTGTTTAGGTGCTTCCACATTCTCGAATGCTTTCATTATATCAGTAGATAATGTTTCTGATTCCCCCTTTACATTGAGGGTTCCTCCATTAAAATTACGTACTTCATATTCACCCAAAACTTGTGTGTTGTATTTCCCATCAAAATAAGGATTGATCCAGACACGCTTATCTTCCTCAAAGGGAATAGAGCCACTAAAGACAAGTTCCTCCTCATTAAGATTCTTTGCTTGATCCTTTTGAAAGAAGAGGAGATCTGTGGTCACTCGAGTACCTGCAATCGTTTTAAAAGCCGTATCCGGCAAACGAACACCCCCTAAAAAATGAGTGTTGGTTTTAATCTCTTGTAAGACATTATCTGTCCGCTTATCCATTGTCCCAATAGATGAGATAATCGACACTTGTCCTCCGTCTCTTACTAAATCAAGTGAGTGTTTGACAAAGTAATCATGAATCATATAAGGTTTATCGTAGTTTTTATCGGCAATGCGAAAATTTCCAAAAGGAACATTCGTTAAGACTAAATCAAAACTATTATTTTGATAGGGAACTTCTTCAAATCCTCGCACTTCAATATGGGTATTGGGGTGGAGTTGTTTTGCGATTGCGCCTGTCACACTGTCTAATTCAACCCCATAGAGCTCTGATTTATCTCGTATACTTCTAGGCATCGCCGCAAAGAAGTTCCCAGTCCCCATAGAAGGATCTAATATCCTTCCTCCCTCAAAACCATCATCCAGTAATTTTTGCCAAATCTGGCGAATAATCATTGGGTTTGTATAATAGGCTGTGAGAGAACTTTGTTTCATGGTGGAGTATTCTGATTTACTTACTAAACTCTTAAGAGTTAAACGTTCTGCTTCATACTTTTGATTGAGTTCATCGAAAAATTCATTAGCAAGACCACCCCATCCAACATACTTGGCTAGTAGTTCTTGTTCTTCTGGACTTGCTTGTCGTCTCTCTTTTTCTAATCTTTTAACAAGATCAATTGCGGCGATATTCGTTTCAATTTTTTCTCGATTTGTCTTAGGATAAAAGTCCTCTAAATCATCTGGAAAAACAAAATCTTGAACAGGGACATCCGTCTCTTCTATGCCTACAATAAGCGTTTCTGTTTCCTTATCCTTTTCATTTTCTTCTTCCAGGTAGGAAAACAGATCTATTTCCTGGCTTTCACTTGGTGATTCAATCTCAATCTCTGAATCTTCTTTTTCAAGTTCTAAATGAGACAATACTTGTTCAATCTCTTCCAAACTGTTCAAGTATAAGATAGGATTCTCTTCAAATAACTGGTTGGAATCATTGAATAGCTCTAGGCGAACTAAGTCATTTAACTGCGCATTTTCAATCGAAACCAACTGAAATACTTGTCCTTTATAACTTACTTGTGAACCGATTGGATATTCCCTCAAAGCTTCTTCTACAATTTTATCTACTTTAGATAGGGAATGAACTTCCACATTTTCTTCTACCTGGTCAATATTATCTAAAGGTAAGACTGCTTCCTCTACTTGCTTAGACTTTTCTCTTATAGCCTTTACTTCATCAAAATAAGTAATAATTTTCAGCTTTTGTGTCAGTGGGAGTTGTGTGTAGTTTTCTTCATGATGGACAAGATCCGTAACGATATCTAAAGTAGCCATCAATTCTGAACCCAAATAGGCTAGAACATCTCCTTCTTTTTCTTCAAAATGAATCTCAAGAACTTCTTTTTTTAGTTCTTTGGAATCAACCATTAGAAGAAACTCCTCTATATCTCTACTAATGCGGTCAGATAGATTATTCGCAACCCGATAGACATTGACTAAATTGACATCCTGATTCTGATGAAATACAAGCTCACTTAATGGTGTTAGCTTCTCTTTCTCAGATTGGATGTAAAATCGAGTGAAAAGATTATAGGTTGCGACTTCTAGCACCAAGTTTTTCTCAAAATTACTTAATTGAGATAATTTACTTAGACCTGATTGCCCAAAACTTCTTGTGTAACTTTCTAAATCTTGGTCATTATTTTCAGAACTAGCCTCTAAGAAAGAAACAATATCTTGATCAAAAGAATAGACGTGAGGAATCTCTTCTATCTTACCTTCTTCGGACAAAAAATTTTCTACCAAGTCTTGCCATTTCTCATCAAAATGTTGCGCTTGATAGCGAAGAAATAGGTCCATTTTCTCCCTATCTTTTGGAATTGTTCCACGAAACATAGCCAATAATTGCATTACTTCCATACTCGCTCCTTTCATCTATACGAAAATAGGAGAATCACATGATTCCCCTACAACTCTATCTCCATTTCAACCTCTTGAGGACTGGTTTCTAAATCACTAGACAAAAGAGAAACGGCATCTGTTCTCATGTAGTAAGTATATAAGTCTTCTAGGTCTTGTTGGTTCTCAATCCCTGTTTCAATACTAATCAGAGCCTGTATAAATTCCTTGTAGTGACTCTCCATCATATCTGAAATCTTTTGTTTCATTTCCATAAATACTGAAGACGGTTCAGTTATACTTGTTTGGTCTATGTCTTGTAAATCCTTTTCTAAGGGATTGGTTCCTTCTTCTACTTCCACTAAATCTGAACGACCATCACCATCAGAATCTGCGCTAAGAGGATTGGTTCCTAGCGCCAATTCTTGAGCATCAGTTAGTCCATCTTGATCCGAATCACGTTGATAAATGGCTTCCATATACTTCCTTCTTTCCTAGTTAATCTGTTTTCACTCCAATCCTACCAAATATTCCTTGAAAGAAGTATCACAATAAAAAAGAGAACGAGCCAAAACCTCGTTCTCCTTAAAATGATAAAACGTTACTATCAAAGTAAAAAAAGATGACTTACAGAACCTGTAAGCCACCTAGTTAGTCGGTTTATTCTGGTGTCTGCCACCGCTTGGCCCTTACGTCCAAGATTGCTATCGGATTTTGTTCTGGTGTCCGCCACCGCTTGGCCCTTATGTCCAAGATTACTATCAGATTGACCATGAGCCAACCACTCATCTACACCATTATTCTAACGAATATGAGCTACAAATGCAAGAGAAAAACTTATTTTGGATTTATACACTATAGAAAACATACACTATCTTCAGATTGAACTTTTGTTCAAAATAAGCTATAATGAATTTAAGTAGAAACAGGAGGTAGAATAAATGGCTACAATCAGTTTAACACGTGATATAAAACTAACAAACGAAGATGCTCTAAAAATTCTTAATCATAAACCATCTAAAAAGCTACAAGCAGTCTTGAAATCTATTGAATCACAAGACGCTACCGCTCCAACGAAAAATAAACTCATTTCAAAGTATCTGTAAGATGACAATTCAAGTAACACCACTTAAGCAATATCTTGAAAATATTCAAGTGCTGGCTCCTGATAAAACTGAGAAACAAGTTCAGGAGCTATTTAAAACTATCATTTTAGAAAATGTTAATTTCAAAGATAATGAAGAGATGTTGACTTATCTATCTGATAAAGCTCCCAATTTTGAAAAACAACATCGTTCTCGAAATTTTATCGTTGAAGAAACTGAAACAAATAACATCTTAGGATTCTTTAGTTTATCTCTCAAAGTTGTTGATATTTCTGATTTAGAAAATTCCTTAAAAAGAAACTCGTCCTAAAAGGGAAAAGTCCCAAAAATATTGATTATCTCCCTGTGTTACTTATCGGTCAATTCGGCAAAAACACAAAGCTAAATAAACTATCAGGACAAGAGTTATTTGAAATTGTAATTCAAAAAATTGAAGAATTTCGAGCAATTGTAGGAACTCAGATGGTATTTTTAGATAGTATCAATCATCCTAAAGTCATTCAATTTTATGAACAGTTCGGATTTGTTGCTTACAGTCAATTGATTAAAGACGATCATCAAGTAACTTATCAGCCTATGGCATTAAATATGTCACTTTATAAAAAATAAGAATCATGTCACCTAAACTGATGACATGATTCTTTTATTTCACCGTATAAGCAAAACTAATGGCATTATCTGCTTGCGAGATTTTTCTAAAGGTATAGTTAGGGTTTCCACCATAGTTGGTTTCAGAAACTAGAAAAGAACCATCATCATAGACCTTCTCGACAAAAGCCACATGACCATAGTCTGCTGGTGTGCCATGTGTACCTCCCACAAAAGAAACAATAGCACCTGCTCTTGGTGTGGAACCCGTTTCTCCACCAAGACTTGAAGCTGTCGCAACCCAGTCCTGACCATTTCCCATGGTATTAATGATTGAAATCTTCTCTCCGTTTCTACCTTTTAGCTTTAATCCTAACTGGTTCATACGAGCCGCAACACCCCATGTACATTGTCCATAGGCATAGGCCATACCATCTCCACCACCAGGAACAGAATGATCATATAAGTCACCACGAACACCTTCAAGGGATTGTGGGTCACTCTTTGCCTGTCCACCATTTGTTTGGCTAAAGCCTTTTTCAATTTGGTAATACCATTCCGTGGCTCTAGTTTGTCTTTCCAGTAGTTTGTCACCAGAATTTCCCTCCCAATAGGTAAGGAAGAGTTGGGCTAGATTGGCTGCACTTCCTGTATTTCCAAAGAAATCCTTTAACCAACTTTGATAGTAAGGACTATCCCCATGAAGCATAAAATCAAGTTGGAGGTCTAAATCATACCACTTCTTATTTTTGATATGTGCATAATTCAATAAAGCTGTATGACGTGTTGAACCATCTGCGGTATCTGTCCATTGCCCTAAACCTAGACCTCTATGAAGGATATTAGGATAAGCACCACTATAAATGGCTGGCCCTCCTATCGCTAACCAGTTTTCATCATCCCATGAGGAATCGGTAGCGCCGACTGGAGGAGATAAATAATCTCCTTCAGCTCGTTTAGGATTGATAGAAGACTCTACCGACCAATTTCCTAAAATAGCCGCAATGGCTTGGGGACTTGCCCCTTGAGATTTCAAAAACTCATAAATATGTTTTGCTCGTTCAAACTCATCCCCACCAAACTGACCAATGGCAGGTAAGATAGTTGTCTGAAGTTGAATGACTTTTGGAAAATAAAATTGCGGATTGACATACACCAATTTTTCTTTCTTGTTCTTATACTTTTGATAGGAAACTTTCAAACCTGTATCGTCTGGTGTTTCACCAATAATATCACCCGTTAGGACTCTTGTCCCCTCAATCGCACGGCCATTATGAATAGAATACAAGGTCAATCGACTCTCATTCTCTCCTTTTCCATTAGTGAGAATTATATTGTCACCATCTAGTGATACGACCCCATCCATTGGTGCGACAATCGTTTGGTGAGCCTTGGCTTCTAGTAGAATGTACTCCTGAAGGGTAGGTTTTCCGTCTAAATCATAGTATCCGTAACGATAAGTCATGGTTAGACTATCTTCGTTGCTTTTCCCCTCAAATGGATTGTCTAATTCCTGCATGGAAGCATACACACCCTCTTCTTTTAGTTCCTTCATTTCCTCTTGATCGTCTTTTGATAGTTTATACTTAGGGGTTTCATAGAGGTCTTGCATGGATTTCAAATCTTCCCCATCGTTTAAATCATGCCACAAAGTAGATAGATAATCCTTGTAAGTTTCTGAACTAAATAAGTGAACTGGTTTGTGTAACTCATAGTCATGGAATTTAAAGTTCATATACCCCATCACATCATCAACTTTTGTGTAATAGGTAATGCCTTTGTCATTTGTACGAGTATGTTCTGCGTCTTCCCAAGTTAGGTGGGTATAAGCTTTTGTTAATTCAAATTCATCTTGTTGAATCAAACTAGCAGATGAAAAACCTAAAAAGAAGCTCATCATAAGTAAAAGAAGAAAGACTATTCCTCCAACTATCCAGGTTGCAGGATTCCCAGCCGCAAATGTAAAGAAGGAAAAGGCTGCTTTTAGTTTTTGATAGATATTTCGGACACTTGTAAGACCTTGTTTCTTTAATTTTCGATACCGATTTTTAAAGGAACTTGGATTATCTTTCGCTAGTTTCCATCCTTTTCCATCCTTAAAATGATGGTATCGCTCTTTTGTGTTGGTCAGTCTTTTCTTGGTAAAACGACCTGTTGCTTGTCCTGTTTTGACACTAGCTTTCCCAAGATTATAAGAAAGCCGACTGTAGCGTTTCCCTTTTCTAATGGTCTCTTGAAGTGTGCGATAGCCTTCTAAATCTTCATTTTCTGAAGCTAACTCTCCACCTTCACGTCCAAGGACATAAAGAAAAGTTTTGGCTTTCCTACTGACTTTTTTGGACTTATAGGCTTGTTTAGTAAATTTTAGATTCTCTTTTGCGGCCTTGACTTCTTTCTTAGCTTTTAATTCTTCTAAACTCTTCCCTTGAAAGAAAAAATTAGATTTTTGTTTCGATTCCTGACCGTAGAGAAATTTTTGATTGGTTTTTCTTTCTTTACGACTCTCTTTTCTTTCTTCTTTTGCTTCTACCTTGACTTCTCTAAATTGCTTCTTGGCTATTTTCAATCGTTTCCTAGCATGAGGCAATCGTCTGTCTCTTAATTCTTTACGATTCAAAAGAGATGGAGGACTATTTTGAAGAATATGATTGTAGTCTTCATTTGCTTGTTTTACTCTCTCCTTTGAAGCCTTTCTCATCTCCTCTAGCTTTTCTTTTATCTCTTTTTTCCATGCTTTTTCATCCAGTACAGCGGTATCTTTTTTCTGTTTCCTCACCTCCTTCTTTCCTTTTTTCAAGAATTTCTTCTCATCTTTTAGACTTCTTCTAAATGCCTTTCGGGCACGTATGATTTCTCTTTTATCCTTCATTTACCTTCCCCTTAATTAGAAGCCATTTTATCAGGATCTGTACTCATGATATCAAACAATTGTGTACCTTGAGGAATCTTATTTTTAAAGGGAACGACAACTGAACCAGCTTTTATTAGTCCTGCCCCTTTTTCTGGATTGACTAAGTATTTTTCGAGTTCTTTTGACAAGCCTAAGAGTTGAACCAGTTCTTCTCTGTCATTTTTTGCTTGCTTGAGGAGAATCATAAATTCACTATTTGCAATAATCCGTCTACCGTTTGGATCTAACAATAAGGTTTCGACATTTTGGGTTATCCCAGTCGGACTAGCTCCATATTTTCTGACACGACTACACAATTTAAAGAAGAAATCACTGGCATATTTATCTAATAAGAGAAGCTGCATTTCATCAAAATAAATCCAGGTCTTCTTCCCTAATTTTTGGTTCCGAACGACACGATTCCATATCTGATCAAAAACAACCATAAGAGCGATTTGTTTCAGCTCATCTCCTAACTTTTTAACGTTATAGATTAAGAAGTTAGATCCTGTCTGAATATTGGTCTTATGAGAAAAAATATCAAGAGAACCTTCGACATACAGTTCCATATCAAGTGCCAAATTCTGCGCTTCTTCTTCTGGTTGTTGACTCAAGACAAAGACCCATTCTTCCAAAGAAGGCGCTTTAAATGACTGATAAGTGAGTCTGGTAACTCGGTCGATAATTGATTTTTCTCTTCCATCCATTTTCCTATCCAATAACTTGCCTATAAAGGATAAAAGAAATTCTGATTTTACCTTTACAGGATCTTCATCCATATTTTCCTCAGACAAGTCAAGGACATTGAGATAGGTTTGAGAATCAGGCGCAATATCAATCATTTCTCCCCCAAAAGCCCGTCCAATAACACTGTACTCTGCTTCTGGATCCACGATGATAATTTCAGTATTTTCACCAGATTCCTTGATTTTTGTCGTGATAATTTCGTGCTTGGTTGCCATCCCTTTCCCAGCTCCAGATGTTCCTAAAATCAAACCAGATGGTGTATTTAATAGGCTGCGATCAATAGTAATAATATTGCTTGAGATTTGATTGATACCATAATATTTCCCACTACGGTCTTGTAAGTCTACTGAAGTCCATGGAGAGTTCACTGCTACATTGGACGTTAATAAACTCCGTGATACTCCCTCTAAAAAATCACAACCAAATGGCAGCAAACTATTAAAGGCTGCTTCTTGCATATATGGAAGTTTATCAATCATTAGGTCATTTGAGCCAGCCACTTGTTGGATAGTATCTAATGCTTGTTTGAGTTCTTCTTCATCCTGACCAAAAACACCAATCAAGAAGACCGTTTGAAATAGTTTATCTCCTGTCTCTGTCATGGTTTTTAAGAGTTCCTCAGCTTCATCGATATTGCTTTCTAATACATGACCTACTTTTTCCAAATAGATACCAGTACGAGCTAGTTTTTGTTGTTCCCCAATCTTTTGGGATTCCATCAAGGTCTTCTTTGTTCGTAGTTTCTTCATGGCATCTGCCTTAGTCGAACTTTGTGCATGAAGGCTTACAATCAATTCCAAATCTCCTTGCATGAGGTCTCGGATAAACTGATCCCCTAATTCCATGCCGTAGTCTCTCACATAGACGATCTGCAATAATCGGTCATTGATTTGTAGGTAATTCTTGTTTTTAAAATCCAAGAGATTAGGCGCTATGAAGTGACGAGTTGTCTGACCAGATCTCGTTAAATCACGGTAAGAAAAAGGAAGATGGTGTTCTCCTCTAAGCATATCTGCCAACAAGTTCACTCGTTCTTCTCCAGCCAAGGATTCAAAACGTGCATCAATTTCTGAGAAACCACTCTTGAAATATTCTCCTATTTGGGACAAGGAACGATAGGCTTGTTTGGGATTAGAATCTTTTCTACCAAAGCTAATCAGTTTTACAGCTGAAAAATTATTTTCACCACTGTCTAAATTCTGATTCATCATCCGATTCAATTCTTTACGGTAGGTATCATATCCATCTTCTTTTTCCTCATACAAAACACTTTGTCTAAACTTTTCTAAATTCAATCTTTTATTAAAAATTGTCAATTGGAAGTTGGTTTGGTCGTCTAGGGAGTTAATCAAATCAGAATACTTCTCAATGATTGCGCCCTTATCTTCTAAACCAACGGTCTGGTAATTGACATCACCAAGTAAATAGCTTTGTGAGAAATAATCTTCTTTTACCTGCATCAGACCATTTTGATACAGGGCTTGATAGGAGAGAGTATTAGCCGTTGATGGTAACACTTCCTCTTTTTTTCCTTTAACTACTTCTTTCTGATTAGTCATTGAAGTTTTTTGTTTCTTTAATGTATTTGATTTTCTTTTCATGTTCAGATCCTTTCTTTCCTGTAATTGTGCGTAGGGGAACCGTTAATTCAAAATGAAGACGGTATTTCAAATAATGTTCAAAATATAAATCATTGGGTTTATAGACTCCAAAAAGCATGAGGGGGATGGTAAAAGCAAACACAAAACCGTAAACAAACCAATCTCCAAATTGCTAGAAAAAGAGATTCAAACCCAAAACAATAATTGTGACAATAAAGGCTGGTAAAACAAAGATGATTTGCCTTGTAGTGAAGCCTAACCAAGCCCTGTGTTGGTATTTTGAGATGTCTTTAAAGACACGTGTATTCATGACTTTCCTTTCTAAAAAGGCTAAGAAGCAATCACTTCCTAGCCTTTATCTAATTACATACCTAAGATTGAGCGAGCCGTACGTTGAGAACCAACGAGGGCAATAATCAGTAAGATAGCTTGTACCAAACTACCAAACATAATCGCAAGTGATTGCAAGACTCCTGCACCATTTGAAACAGCTATTTTCCCAGCGGATTCAAACAAAGGAACAAGCGAAACAATCAGAAAAATAAGAACCCCTTGTACCGCATAGACCATAATATTTTTTAAATAGCCAATACCAATAGACTTCCATTCATCACTTAAAAATGTTGGAATCGTAAGAGGGGCAAATGGAATCATAAGGTAGAGTTGAATAAATCGAATAGATACTAAAAGATTGACCATGGCTGCACTTACTATCCGAACAAGCCAAATGAGGAGGGCGAAAAAGCCCACAATCATCCGGCCAATAAATCCTGACCCTTTTAATCCAGAGATGGTATCATACTTCGCCCCACCGTGAGCCACAATCGAGGCCACTTGTTCGATGGCGTGACTCGCAATCCCGATGATAGCTTCTACTATAACGGTAGTATTGGTAATTACAACTGCGACCATAATATAACTAATCAACATCGGCGCTAATGCTTCAAAGGTCATCGCTCCTCCTGAGTTAGCAATTTTCTTTGCCATCTTCGAAAATTCTAAGATGAGAACAACTGATAAAATCGCAACTCCAAGAGGTTGCATGACACTTTTAGTAATACTAGACATATAAGTCCAAACTGTTGGATTGTAGCTAGATAGAGATTTAATCAGATCTACCGTAGATTGTAAATCCACATTAAATCCTTCAAATAAATTTTCAGCTGATATTTTTTCAGATGCAAGGTAAACAAAGGGTGAGACTAAACTAAGATTCATGTCATTGTTTATCCTCCTAAATTGAAATTTGAGTTACAAAGGCTCCAGCAGCCCCTACCATTACTCCACCGACAATTTCCAGAATGGCATTCCGAACACCTGGTCCACCATCTTTAATGTTGGTTGCAAGATTGACAATCCCCACAACAACGAGAAAGGCACCAACCGCAATCAATCCCTTCTGTAACAAAGACATAGCTTGTGCAAACATAGCACTTGCGTCTACTCCATAAACAAAACCTTTAAAATGCGTAATCATCTATTTCCTCTTTTCTATTTTTATTTTAAACTAGATTCAAAAGTTAAATCACGAATTCTGAGGCCTTCAAGATGGTTTTCTTGACTTTGATTCAAAGGATTGATTTGATAGTTCCACCACCGTTCATCGCTTTCTTGATTGGCTAGGTATTTCCAGTTTGGATGCTTAGTGGAATTGTATTTTTTGCTTTTAAAGACAGGCATATTGGCAATTCGAACCAAGCATTCATGCCGTTTCATATTTCCGACTTCATCAGGTGTCATTAAATCACGAGCAATCTTTTGATGAGAAAGGGATCCTGAACCTGTCTGGCCAAAGGAACGACTAGTATTTCGAACATCAATGGTTTGTTTACCGAGTAAGCCACTCATAAATTTAAAGGTATCTTCATCATTACCACCTAAGTAGACTAAGCTATCACAGTTCCCAAGAATGGTTTTCCAAGCTTCTTTTTCTTTATAGAGCCCTTGAAGTTGGGCAATATTTTGTAGAATAGGAACGAGACTCATATTTCGAGAACGGACTGTTGAGGTTTGTTCAGCAAAATCTGGGATTTCTCCGATATTTGCGAACTCATCTAAGTAAACTCTCACATGAAGAGGCAATTGACCCTTAAAATCAATATCTGCTTGTCTTGTTAGGGTTTGAAATACGGTTGAAAAAAAGAGGGCTGAAAGAAAACGAAAGGTACTATCGTTATCTGGGATAACTAAGTAAACCATTGATTTTTCCTGGCCCCATGTCTTCATATCAAGGGTATCTCTTTTGGTCAAATCCATGACACTTTGAATATTGAAAAGGGCAAATTTAGCAGTGGTTACAGCTATAACAGAATCCAGAGTCTTATCCTTATAATTTTGGAAATCTGCCCAATTTCGCATGGTAAAATTTTCAGTTCCATACTTTTTAGCATAATTTTCAAATAGAATTTCTAAGACACTTTTTTCTTGGTTTTCACCCTTGGATAAGTGTTTAATGAGTTTTGATATTTCAGCAAAACTTGGATAACGCCCTCGTTTTTTTCGCTCTTCCACTTCTTTTTTTTGACGTTTCAACAAGTTTTGATATTCCTTTTGACTTAAACGACTTTCTTCTATGAGCTGTTCTCTTGTTTTAGGTGGGTTATAGAAATCGACCAAGTAGGAGGCTAAAGCTCGAACCAAAGTCATAGAAGCTTCATCCCAAAATGGATCACTTCGGGAGCCAGAGCCTTTGGTGTTATTAAAATAAACCGTCAGCATGCGATTCAAATCATTTTCTGTCTCTATATAGCGAAAAGGATTGAAGCCATCTGAGTTCTTCATATTGACTAAATCTAGCACCTTTACTTGGTAGCCATGTTCTAAAAAGAGTTTGCCTGTTTTTTCGGCCAAGTGATCTTTAGGATCCACTACAATATTAGAACTATTCATCTGAATAAGATTAGGTTTCACAAAGCGAAATGTCTTCCCACTTCCTGAACCTCCAATCACCGCAATATTCTTATTTCTGTCATATTGGGGTGATTTTTTATCTAATAATGTCAAACGAACATCTTGTGCTAAGATCGTATCATGAGAAAATTCTTTACCGTAAAAGAGCTTCTTTTCTTTTAGAGTTCCAAAACGGGCACTCCCGTATTCTACTCCTTCTCGGTATTGTTTCTTACCGGTTTCTAGATAGAGATAAACCAGCAACATCATCACAAAACCTAGTAGAAAAAAAGCACTTGATTTTCCAGTAAAAGAAATATTCCATGGCGACTGAAGAACTTCATCTTGACCTTCCATCAGAAGATGAGTCCATTTATCTAGTGTATTTCCAGTATAGGAATCATACAAAAGCGTCAAACGATGAAAAAGATAGCCTAGTAAGATACCTAACAGTGAGAATAGTAGGAATTTCTTTCCACTGTACATCATCTCACCATCTCTTTCTGTTTGACGGCTCCTTCTTGTCTAAAGGTAATTTGGGATTTAGCCTCATCAATTGCATCGTCTAATGACTTATCCATGGTAAAATCAGCTAATTTCTCCGGATCATTAACCATTTTTTCTAACAGATGGTCTAAATGATTGTCTAGAATCGAACGGTCTTTCGTGTAGAAATGCAGAGAATCCCCTTGCCAAGCAATGGCTAAAGGAATCTCTTCTTTTTCTAAAAAAGCTTTAAATTTCTCTATATCAATTGGTTTGTCTAAAAAATCTTTTTTCAGATTAATCGTATCAATCGAATAAGGAGATTGTAGCAATTCTTCTAATTTCTGTACCCCTATCTTATAGGCAGAATCCTGTGATAAAGCCTGACGTCTAGACCATTCTAGAATCTTTAAGAGACTTCTTACAGTAAATAAAAGACTACGCTCTGCATATTGAACTGCCATTCGTTCCTGTTGTTCAGAGGACATCTGATGCCTCCTTCTTCACAAATAGCAGCTTTCCTTCTTTATAACGATAAGCTATCAATTTCTGACGTTGCTTAATCGACTTGACAACCTGCAGTAGATCTCTCGAATAAGGTTCTCGAAGAGTAACTTCTACAGCTTTCCCTTCAAAGATACCAACACGTTTAAATTCAATGTAGTCTTTTTTGAGATGTCCTAAGCCCATACCAAAAGGAAAGTGATGAATTAATTGGATGGTACAACCACCTTTATTTCCCATTTGTTTCAAATCATACAAGTTTACTACCTTCATGATTAACTCCTTTATCTAGTTTGTCGCATCGTTTGAGTCTGGTAACGATAAACTCCGTGTCTGTTAGAAAATTCTCACACACGTCTTGTGCCAGTTGCCCTTCACAGGGAAATACTCTCAGTCCCTACTTACACAGGCACGCTAATCAAGACGGAGTGGATTCAATTTTCAAAGAACAGGTAGCTTTATTATAGATAAGAGTAGTTGAAATTTTTATCACATTTTTTATTTTTCTGTCGAGCTAAATTCATACTAATCAAAGACTATGAAATAAAAGACTAACATTATTACATAACGTTAGCATTTCATTTCCCTAAAATAAGATAATTTTGTCTAAAAAAGCAGCAAACTATAAACTAGTAGGTTCCACACCAAATGTAGCCCCATACTGCCCCATAAGTCCGATTTATAGCGCACCATCCCTAAAAACATTCCCAATGAAACATACAAACACCAAGCTAGAATAGTTCCTGGATGATGAGATAAAGCGAACAAAACACTTGTCAATGCAATTCTGATATCTAATTTTCTGACCAAGTTCCATAAAATTTCTCGATACAGAAATTCTTCAACCATACTCGCATTGATTAAGAACAATAAAAATGAAAACCAAGGAACTTGATGTTGAAGGCCAATTAAGTTTGCTTGATTCGTGCTTCCTTGAGCATGAATCAGACTAAAACATAGACTTATAATCAGTAGGCTAACGAATCCAATAACAAGCCATTTCATCCTAGTTTTCATATTGACCTTGACCACTTGTTTTCGTTGACCATACATCCATAAAAAAGAAATGAGCGACCCACAATAGAGAATCTGTAGTATAGTTAACTCACCAATACAAAGCAATTTCAATAAGTATAGAGATACCAATAAGACATTTACTTGTTGGAATATATACACTGGAATTATTCTTTTCATAGTTACCTCCGAAATAAATCTTCATAATCTAAATCTAATACCTGCACAATCCTTTCTACCCATGGACTTTGAGGCATTCGTTGTTCCATCTTATAGTGACGAATCTTTTGATACAAACGATTCAATTCACTTGGATAGTGAAACTCTCCCGCAAACATTTTTCTGGTTAACTCAATCCAGCTGATATTTCTTTCAGCCAAAATAATGGACAAGTTCTCCCAAAATCGTTCAGCCATATTGATTCTCCTTTAGTTAGATAAATAATGTGTTTGTGCCATGTAAATCAATTGTTTCGTATCTCTTGGCAATAAAGCTCTAGCCTCTTCCAAATTCAGATTTGGATAAACTCTCTTATTTGAAACCGCAAGAGGAAGTCTGATGGTTAGTTCAGGATTTTTTAAGATCATCTCAATGAAATCCGTTAATCTTAAATTGTCACGGTTCTTAAATCGTAATAAATTTGGAGATAAAAACTCAAAACAATCTGAAGAATAGCTCATCATCTCAATTAATTTATCCCTTGTCATTTCAGAAATCGAATGACAAGATACCTCAATGCCATAGTTTTTGAAGAAGTCTAAAAGAAGTTGATTTCTTTGGCTATTTTTACTTAGATAGAGATCAATCATGGGAGACCTCCCAAAGATTCGGTTCCATTTGATATTCTGAGACTATTAAGGAATCTAATAAATTTGCGAAGTTAATCGGTTTCTTGTCTTCATCATGAGCTTTTACAGTTACTTGGGTTGTAAGTATTCCCTCTTTTCCCTCGGCTTGATAGCCTTGCCCATATAAAACAAAAACAAGATTATGATTATCATCTACAAAGGCATCAGCTCCGTTCTTTATATCCTGACTTTCAAGGAATTCCATAATGTTTTGAAGATAGGATTCATAAAATAATGGGTAATTGTGTTTTTTATGGTAATAATCTAAAAATTTCACTTCAAACTCACATGGATAATTGGGCATCAAAAATATTTGTTCATCCAACTGCATCATTTCTGCATCATGTAATTCTGTTTCTAATTCATCACAATATAGTATTGACTGTTTATTTAACGCTTTCATCTTTTCCCTCTATTTCTTTTAATTTCATTGCGATTGCAGCAATCACAGGAACGGTTACACTATTACCAGCTTGTTTATAGAGCTGACTATTACTAGAGACTTTTCTAGCAGCTTCAAAAGCCCAATCAGGAAAACCCTGCAGGCGAAAACACTCTTTAGGAGTGATTCGTCGTATCCTCAGACGGTAAAATTGTCCATCTATCAAGACACCAGCTACATGGTAAACTTGCTTATCTTCTCCTTCATAGCTAGCAACTACTACTCCCATTTGACCACTAGTTGTCAAAGTATTCGCTATACCTTTTCCAACTCTACCACGCCGATACTGAGAACTTGGTCTTTCTAAATTGATTGAATCTCCAATCTCTGCTTGAGCATATCCTTTTTTCGTTGCTTCCCGGACTTTTAAAAATTGGATTGGTTCTGGAATCAGTATTTTGGGAATTTTATCTCCACCTTGCATCGTAGTCAATGTTGGAGATAAGCCCTCACTTCCATAGACACGACCTGTCTCCTTAAAGCTAGTCGGTAAATCTCCAACAACAACAATACCATGACGATCCTGAGTATTTAAAGTAAACATCGGCTCTTGGTTTTCCTTAAAGCGTCTACCATTTTGTCTTTTTCCTAATCTGTCTGTTGTCATACAAGGAATCGCAACTTTAAATCCTTCTCCTTTTCCACGAACTAAGGTTGGCGCAAGCCCTTCTGAATAATAGACTTTACCACTCATTCCACTTCTTGATGGATTCAAATTTCCTAGTACTTTCAAAGTCTCAGAGTTAGTTGCTTGACCTTCTCGTCTGAAAGGAAATAAGAGTCTGGTACCTCTCTTTCTAGAATGTCCGATAATAAACACCCTCTCTCTGTTTTGGGGAACGCCAAAATCCTTACTGTTAAGCACCTGCCACTCAACATCAAACCCCAACTCATCAAGTGTGGTAAGGATTGTGGTGAACGTCCGTCCCTTATCGTGATTGAGTAGGCCTTTAACATTTTCAAGAAAAAGAAAACGTGGTTTGATTTGTTTGGCCGCCCGAGCAATTTCAAAGAACAGAGTGCCTCTAGTATCTTCAAATCCCAATCGTCTTCCTGCGATTGAAAATGCTTGACAAGGGAATCCCCCACAGATGATATCGACTTTCCCTCTAAGTTTTTTAAATTCGTCATCTGAAACATCTCGTATGTCATGAAATTCAATTTCTCCTTCCGTTTGAAAAATGGACTTATAAGATTTCCTAGCAAATTTATCAATCTCACAAAATCCAATACACTCGTGTCCGACACTTTCCATTCCAAGTCGAAAACCACCGATACCTGAAAATAAATCAATAAATCTCATTTCTTGATTACCCCTTTCTGATCGACTATCAATGTCCAAAGTGTCACACCACTTGAAATTAAAATGAGCATAACTAATATCCACTCGATTGGCGACATTTTAACCACCTCCTTTTCTAACACGGTTATTCCAAACAGAATACAAGCCGTTAAATACAAATTCAGCAAGCACTTCCGCTCGTCTAACAAAGCGAACATTGTCAAGAGCATATTGATAGATTCTTTCAAAATCAGTCATAGCAATTTCACTGGCTGTTTCAGAAAAACCCTCTCGTCTAAATTGATCTTGTACCAATCCCCAAATATAATCTCGATCATATTTTGTGACCTTTTCTACTTTTCTTCTCAAGATAGGTTGAGTATTCCTCTCCTCCTCATCCTCAATAAATAAAGAATCAGTCTCACTATATTTAGTCTCACTAACTTCAGTCTCACTAGGGGCTAAATGTGAGACGGGGGCCGTTTCATTTTCAACCTGCCCTAGTCTTTTTTTAACACTAGGTCTGTTTGAATTACCTACTGGGGTAGAAGATAATTCCCCTAAATAAATCTTATTAGCTAGTCTTCCTTTCTCACTTGAAGACTGTTGGACTTCATCAATTAAGTCATATTCTTTAAGAATTTTTTTGATGGACAGTAATTTTGACTTCGAACAACCTAATAGCCTCATCAGTTTAGAATTAGAAAATACTAAATAGACTGCACCTTCTTCATCTATCCAACCACGACTGAGAGATAATTCTAAACGATCTTTTAAAATAGAATAAGCCACCTTTACTTCTAGTTTCATATCCATATATTTCTCATCCTCAAAAAGAATTTTAGGTAATTTATAATACCGTTCTGAAGTTTGGTATTGATTTGCGGTAATTCGTTTCATAGCGCTCCTCCAAGTTCTTTGAGTATTAAATCTCCACTTGATTCCAATCGAACCAAGCCACTTTTTTCTAATTCAGCCATCAGAGAGATGGCTTCAACAATGTCAATTCCCATTTCACGTACTAAGAATGAAATGATAATATAGCGTGATGATTGTAATTCTTTTGTCATTTTCCCTCCTGAAAATAAAAAAAGGAGAACAATATTCAATTGTTCTCCACGATAAATTTGTTAAAAAGAAAAACCCTGCCAAATTAATTTTTGGTAGGGTTTTTGGTAGGAAACTAAATTAATTTATCAGTTTCTAAAATGTGTTCACGATTCTAAAAGGCTGATACTATAGTATTCCGAATTCTAATTGGTATATGCCTCTTATTTAAGAGTAACTGAAGCTCCAGCTTCTTCCAATTTAGCTTTGATTTCTTCAGCTTCTGCAGTTGCAACGCCTTCTTTAACAAGTGCTGGTGCACCGTCAACAAGTTCTTTAGCTTCTTTAAGACCAAGACCTGTGATTTCACGTACAACTTTGATAACGCCAACTTTTTTGTCGCCTGCAGATGTCAATTCAACGTCGAATGAATCTTTAGCAGCACCAGCGTCAGCAGCACCAGCTGCAGCAACAGCTACAGGAGCAGCTGCAGTTACACCAAATTCTTCTTCGATAGCTTTTACAAGGTCGTTCAATTCAAGGATTGAAGCTTCTTTAATTTCAGCAATAATGTTTTCAATGTTCAATGCCATTGTTATTTCCTCCAAATATGTTTTAAATTTATAATAGATTTTCGTAGCTAGGCTACGCTGCGTAGCTTAAGATTAAGCTGCGTCTTCTTTGTTGTCTGCAACCGCTTTGACTGCAAGAGCAACGTTGCGCACTGGCGCTTGAAGTACAGAAAGGAGCATAGAAAGAAGTCCTTCGCGGTTTGGAAGAGTTGCAAGTGCAAGAATCTCTTCTTTAGATGCGACAGCGCCTTCGATTGCACCACCTTTGATTTCAAGTGCTTCAGCGTTTTTAGAAAAGTCGTTCAAGATTTTCGCTGGTGCGATAACATCTTCGTTAGAAAATGCTACTGCAGATGGTCCAACAAATACAGATGCAAGGTCTTCAAGACCAGCTTTTTCAGCTGCACGACGCAAGATTGAGTTTTTAATCACTTTGTACTCAACTTCGCTTCCACGAAGCTCACGACGAAGAACTGTATCTTGCTCAACTGTCAAACCACGAGCGTCTACAACGACGATAGATGCAGCAGCTTTCATTTTTTCAGCTACTACGTCAACTAGTTCCGCTTTTTTAGCAATAATTGCTTCACTCATTAGTGTGTTCACCTCCGTTATTATTTTGCTTGGGGAATTTTTCCAAAAGAAAAACGCGCCCAAACCTAGACACGAAAGTACAATACGCTTCTTTTTACATGATACGTTTTGTCCTCGGTAGGATATTTATGAGTCGAGCTCCCCTACTGTCTTAGGCAGTTTTTTCAAACCGTATATAAGTATAGCATAGTCAAAAAAAGAATGCAAGATTTTTGCAAACTTTTTTTAAACTTTTTTCGTGATTTTTCTTTTAAAGTTCTACTGTTAGGACTTGGCCTTGCTTAACAACCTGTTCTCCAGCGATATAAACATCATCAACGTCACTGGATTTGACTGCATAAATGAGGTGGGACAGCATATTTTCCTGAGGTTGGAGATGAATTTTCCCTTGTGGTTGGATGACCAGAAAATCTGCTTGCTTGCAAACTTCCAGACTTCCTATCTGATTTTCCATTCCTAGAACCTTAGCCCCTTCGATTGTCAGTGCCTTGAGAGCTGTTTCGATAGGAAATTGGCTGGCATCCCCACTTTTCATCTTCTGAAGAAGGGCTGCAGTCCGTCCTTCCTCAAACATATCAAGGTTGTTGTTGGAAGCTACCGAGTCAGTGGCAATTCCGACTGCTACTCCCGCTTTTTGGAGCTGGATGATTGGAGCGATTCCTGAGGCCAGTTTGAGGTTACTGATAGGATTGTGAGCGATAGCCACTTGAGAAGTTGCCAAACGTTCAATTTCTCTCTCGTTAAATTCGACCCCGTGAGCAAAGACAGATGGATGATCTAAGTAACCCAGTTCTTCGAGAAAAGCAAGAGGACGTTTACCGTATCGTTTCAGGATAATTCCTGACTCCTCCTTGGTCTCCGCCACATGGATATGGATGGGAATATTCAGCTCTTTTGCCATATCTAGACTCTCTTCCAGCAAGTCTCTACTACAGCTGTAGGGAGAATGTGGTGCCATCATCACCTTGAAATTTGGATCTTCATATCCTATGATTGTTTCGATAATAGCTCGTGTTCTGCTTATAGTCTCAGCAGTTGTTTCTGTCTCTGAAGAAAAGAGGGTCGGTGAGAAATAACAACGCATCTTGGAAGCCTTGACTGCCTGATAAATCTGCTCAATCTCCACTCCATTGGGATTATACATATCGTTAAAGGTTGTTGTTCCTGACTGGAGCATCTCTGTCAGCGCTTCTTTGATCGCCTTGGTAGTCATATCTGGTGTAAACTCAGCTTCTGCAGGCCAAATATAGTCATTTAGCCATTCATGGAGATTGCTATCATCTCGAATCCCTCTCAAACCTGTCATAGCCGAATGGGTGTGACAATTGACCAATCCAGGCATAATCCAGGCTCCCTGATAGTCTATAATCTGCTCAGCTTGCTCTAAAATCTCTGGCTTCTCTTGACCGACATAGACAATTTGAGAATCCTTAACTGATAAGATTCCATCCAGATAAACATGGAAATCTTGGTCACAAGTCACGATATTTACATGCTGATAGACTTTCATTCTAGGCTCCTTTTCTATAAGACAATTTACAGTGAATAATTTTTCTAGCTATTGTAACAAAAAAGTCACCCGAAGGCAACTTTTTTCGTCCATAAACTTTCAAAAGAGAATGGCTTATTCAGAGCTAAAAACTGCAGCTTGCTGCATTTGGTAATACTTGCCTTTTCTAGCCATGAGGTCCTGATGATTGCCATGCTCCACAATATCGCCATCCACCAAGACAAGAATCAAATCTGCATCCTGTATGGTAGACAAGCGGTGGGCAATAATAAAGCTTGTTCGCCCTTTCATGAGTTTGGCAAAGGCATCCTGTACCAGCACTTCTGTTCGTGTATCGATAGAAGAAGTCGCCTCGTCTAAGATGAGAATCTTGGGAATAGCCAGAAAGACTCGGGCAATGGTCAAGAGCTGAGCCTGACCGACAGAGAGAGATTCTCCAGCATTTTCTAGCTTTGTATCATAGCCTTGAGGTAACTGTTGGATGAAAAAGTCTGCATTGGCTGCTTTGGCAGCAGCAATCACTTGCTCCCGACTAGCATCAGGATTGCCAAAGGCAATATTATCATGAATGGTTCCTTGCTTGAGCCAGGTTTCTTGGAGCACCATGCCAAACTGTTGTCTCAATGATGCCCGGGTATAGTCGTAAATGGAACGACCATCTAACATGATATCTCCTGAGTTAATGGGATAAAACCGCATGAGGAGATTGATAAGGGTTGATTTTCCAGCACCTGTCGGACCAACGATAGCCACCTTGCTACCAGCTGGAATATCAATAGATAAATCCTTAATCAAAATCTTTTCAGGATGGTAGCCAAAAGAAACCTGTTTAAAGGAAATAGCTCCCTTAACTTGGTCACTAGTCAACTCTTCCTTACCTGTTTCAGCCACCTCAGGACTATCTAAGACTCCATAAACACGTTCTGCACAAGCCAAGGCACTTTGCAACTCAGCTAGCACTGAAGAAATATCATTAAAAGGCTTGGTGTACTGTTGAACATAGTTCAAAAAAGTCACTAAGCGTCCAATGGTCAAGGTAGAGCCTATCATGATACGATAAGCTCCCACTCCAGCTAGAAGGGCATAAATAAGCGCATTGACAAAGCGAGTCGAAGGATTGACCGTTGAAGAATAAAAGATAGCTGACTGTGAATAACCTGCATAGTTGGCATTCGCCTCGTGCAGTCTTTGGATAAAATCTTCTTGAGCATTAAAGGACTGGATAATGGTCTGCTGGTTCAACGATTCTTCAATCAACTGAGTCTGAATTCCCCTCGTCTCTGTTTGCTTTTGGAAGAGATGATAGGAGCGTTTGGCAATAAAGCGTGAGATTACCATAGACAGTGGCGTCAACAGCAAGACCAAAAGAGTCATGAGGAGATGAATTTGAAGCATGGCTAGAATGCTGACTAAAATCATCAAGACACCAATGAAAAATTGGTTAAAAATCATGGTCAAACCAGCTGATAACTGTTCTATATCCGTAGTTACACGACTAACCATCTCTCCACTTCCTTGTCGATCCACAAAGGCAATCGGTAAACGATGGAGCTTATGGATGATTTGCTCTCGCAATTCTCTGGTATAAGAGAAGATTAGGCGATTATAGAGAAGAGGATTGACCCACTGTACAAGGGTATTTCCTATGACCACCAAGATCATTTGGAGAAAAATCTGCCAAAAAACTGGTGAAGAACCAGCCACCAGGACTTGGTCAATGACCTGCCCAATCAAGATAGGAAGATAAATTGATAAGCCAACCTGGGCAATAGTTCCTAGAAAGGCTAGGAAAAGGAGGAAGGGATGGCTTGCTAAATCTTTTGCCAAACGTTTGAGCGTCTGGTTTGCAGTTCGTCGTCTCATACTAGTCCTCCTTACCATGTTGAGATGCATTGATTTCGCGATAGACTTGACTGGATTTCATCAATTCCTCATGATTGCCGATAGCTAGGAGCTCACCTTTTTCCAAGAGGAGAATCTGGTCTGCCATCTGAAGTGTCGAAGTCCGTTGAGAAATCAAGATTAAACTTGTATTTGGCAGGTTTTTTCGGATAGCTTTCAAGAGTTTGGACTCGGTAATGGTGTCGAGGGCCGAAGTCGCATCATCTAGGATGAGAAATGGAGCTTGGCGTAAGACTGCTCGAGCGATCGACAGCCTTTGTTTTTGTCCACCTGAGAAATTTCGACCTCCTGTCTCAACTAGAGCATCTAAAAGTCCTTCCTTTTCACTGACAAAATCCTTGGCTTGTGCAATTTCCAAGGCCTGCCAAAGTTCTTGGTCCGTTACTTCGTGATTGAAACCCAGAGTCAAGTTGGAACGAATGCTTCCCTTAAAGAGTTCGACTTTTTGGGGCACATAGGCAATCCAAGACCGCCACTGCTCAAGATTACGAGGACTAGATCCATCTCGATAAGGGTAAATGCTCCCCTTGTCTGCTGGGTAAATTCCAAGTAAGACTTGCACCAAGCTTGATTTACCAGAACCTGTTCCCCCAATGATACCAAGGATTTGCCCTTGAGTCATATCAAAGGAAATGTCTCTCAAAGAAGGCTGGGCCGCATCAGGATAGGTAAAGGTCAGTTCTTGAACTTGTAAAACCTGATCACTGGTAGCTTGCTTTTGTTCTAATTTTGAATGGATATCCTCTGGAGCCTCAGCAAAGACTTCCTCGATTCGCTTAGCAGAGATATAGGACTGGTTGAGAGAATTGATTAGCATAGCTAATTTGACCAATTCCACCAAAATCTGTAGGAGATAGTTGATAAGGGCAATGAGGGCCCCTTGACTGAGCAATCCTCCTTGAATAGAAACATATCCCTGCCAGATAATGACTAGGAGGGTTCCATTAACAATCAGATAGGTTAGAGGTGTTAATAAACTAGACCAGAAACCTGTCTTTTCTTGTAATCTAGCATAGACTTGGTTAAGGGTTTGAAAAATTTGTAACTCTCGTTTTTCTTGACCAAAAGCACGAATAACCCGCATCCCTTGTATTTGCTGGCGTGTTTCCTGAACTAGTTGATCCGTTTTCTTTCTCAGGCTGCTGTAGAGAGGATTGACTAACCGAGAAAGGCCTACAATAACGATTGTCAGAATCACAACCATGACCAAAAACCAGAGAGTCAGCTCAGCTGAGATTCGATAAGCCATAAAAATGGCACCAAAAACGATAATAGGCGCTCGTAAAAAGAGACGCAGGAATTGATTGATACCAGTCTGAATCTGGTAGGTATCCGAAGTCAAGCGAGTGACCAAGCTAGAAGTTGTCAAACGGTCTCTACTGTCCTTAGGTAAAGATAGAATATGACGATAGAGGTCGTTTGTCAATTCCTTGGCAAAACCCACCGCAGCCTTAGCTGAGTAGAACTGGGCTATTAAGGCCACTACAACACCAATTACTGCAAAGATAAGGAGCAAACCAATCTGCATCCAGAGATGACCTTGATTTTTCTGGGGCAAGGATTGGTCAACAATCCCAGCAATCACCATGGGAACCAAGAGCTCAAACACAGCTTCTAGTAACTTGAACAAGGGTGCTAAAATTGATTCCTTGATGTAGGGTTTAAAGTAAGATAATAGGTGTTTCATAAATCCCTTCTATTCGTATTCTGGAAATGAAGAGAGTGGGAAGCACCCACCCTCTCTGTTTTATTTGTTTAAGTATGGCAGTAGATAGCCATATCCTGCTTTTTCCATCTCATCCTTGGCCACAAAGCGCAAGGAAGCAGAATTAATACAGTAACGAAGGCCACCTAACTCCCGAGGGCCATCTGTGAAAACATGACCCAAGTGAGCATTGCCCGACCGAGAACGAACCTCAATTCGCTCCATTCCATGGCTGAGATCCTTGTAATAATGAATCAATTCCTTGGAAATCGGACGGCTAAAACTTGGCCAACCACAACCTGAGGCAAACTTATCCTTGGCAAAAAAGAGTGGCTCACCTGTCGTAATATCTACATAAATCCCTTCTTCAAAGGTTTGGTCATAGGCATTGGTAAATGGAGCCTCTGTAGCAGCTTCTTGGGTAACACGATAGGATTCTTCAGATAAACTGCCCTTTAACACCTCTTGGCTAGGCTTTTCATAGTTAGAGGCATCAATCAATGGCTTCTCAGCATCGGTCACATCGATATGACAGTAACCTGAAGGATTCTTCTTAAGATAGTCTTGGTGGTAATCTTCAGCCAGAATGTAGTGGCGAAGTTTCTCCACCTCTACTGCAATCTTTCGACCCAGCATGCGCTCCTGCTCCTGCACCACTGTGTAGATAGCAGGTAGGTCTGATTCATCCTGATAATAGATCCCAGTTCGATATTGGCGACCACGGTCATTCCCTTGTTGATTGATAGATAAAGGGTCGATGACACGGAAATAATAAAGTAAAATCTCTCTAAGTGACACTGCCTTCTCATCGTAAATCACTTGAACCGTTTCTGCATGGTCTGTTTCCTTGAGCAGCTGATAATTGGTCGTTTCGACTTTTCCATTAGCGTAGCCAACACTGGTTGCTAGCACTCCAGAAATGCGTGAAAAATACTCCTCTAAACCCCAAAAACAACCACCTGCTAAATATATTTCTGCCATCTTCGTTTCTCCTTTACCAAGTTTTTAACTAATACTCTTCGAAAATTAAATTCAAACCACGTCAGCTTCCATCTGCAGCCTCAAAACAGTGTTTTGAGCAGCCTGCGGCTAGCTTCCTAGTTTGCTCTTTGATTTTCATTGAGTATAAACTTCTTTTCAAAAAAAGGATAGGAAGCCCTCTGATCAAGAGTTTCCCCATCCTATCTTCTATTCTTTATTTTGCTTCGACACGGACACCTTGGGTATCAACTTTCAAGTCATGAGGTTTTCCTTTGAAGGGTTGCTTTTCCAATTCTGCCTTAATCGCTGGCATCTTGTCGTGAGAAGCCAAAACCATAACTGTCGGCCCAGCACCAGAAAGGTAGGTTGCATAGGCACCATTTTCTTTGGCCACTTGCTTAATCGTCGCAAATTCTCTCACCAAGTCCTGACGATAGCGCTCGTGGAAGAGGTCTCCCTCGATTGCTTGCCCAGCAGTCACCATGTCTCCTGCCAACAAGGCCGCAACCGCCACATTGGCGATAGAACTAGCTGCAACAGCTTCCTTATAGGACAATTTCTTAGGCAAGACACCACGGCTGTCTCGAGTACGCAATTCATAGTTTGGAATGTAGGCTAGGAAATCACACTCTGGGAAGTCTGCTACAATAGCTGAAACTTGTCCATCAACAGAGCTTGCAATAACGAGATTACCATAAATGGCTGGAGCCACATTGTCAGGATGGCCTTCAATCTTAGTCGCTAACTGCAATTTTTCATGGTCTGACAAGTTGAGTTGCCCCAATTGGTTGGCTAGTTCAATCCCAGCAACAATAACCGAGCTGGAAGAACCCAAACCACGCGCCAAGGGAACATCACTGGTCATTTTCAAACGTCTTGGTTGCAAGTCTGGTACAATTTGCAAAGCAATTTTGAGCAAGAGATTGCGCTCGTCATGAGGAATCCATTTGCCAATCTGGTGTTCAATCAGCCACTCATCCCGTTCTTCACAGACCTCAATTTGAAGATACTTGGTTACAGCTACACCGACCGAGTCAAAACCTGGCCCGATATTGGCACTGGTTGCAGGTACAATAATCTTCATCTTATTCTCCTAGCACCTTGAAGGTATTCAAGAGGTCGAATTCTGAAACCTTCTTCAATTCATCTGAGACATTTTCAAGCTGGGCTTTATTAATCTTGTGTGTGATGATCACAACACGCGCCTTGTCACCATCTTTTCCATCTTGGAGAATTTGCTTGAAGGAAATATCTTGGGCATTAAAGATTTCAGCCAATTTCAAGACCTGACCTTTTGAGTCTGGAGCCAAGATTGAGAAGTAGTAATTAGCTTTGACATCTTCAGGGTTTGCCAATACCAAGTCACGGCTGTATTCGTTGAAATCTTTGCCAATGGTACCATCATTCAAGCGACGAACGATACGGACAATATCCGCCACAACACTTGTTGCAGTTGGTTTTTGACCAGCACCTGGTCCGTAGTACATAGACTCACCAATACCGATAGATTCTACAAAGACAGCGTTCATTACGCCATTCACACTGGCAAGTGGATGCGCTTTAGGAAGGAAGGTTGGAGTCACTTCTGCAGCGATTCCTGAAGGAGTTTCCTCGATTGAACCAACCAATTTCACTACATAGCCAAGGTCTTGAGCCACAGCTACATCTTCTGGTGTGATGTTGCGGATTCCCTTGTGGGCTACATCATCAAAGGCAACCTTCATGCCAAAGGCAAATTGGCTCAAAATCACCATCTTGTAGGCTGCATCAATCCCATCTACGTCATTTGTAGGGTCACTTTCTGCAAAACCTAGTCTTTGTGCTTCCGCAAGAGCATCATCGTAAGACCAGCCTTCTTCGACCATCTTGGTCATCATGAAGTTGGACGTTCCGTTGACTACTCCAAGCACACGCGTAATTTTATCAGAAGCCAAGGAATTTGCCAAAGTACGAAGAATTGGAATCCCACCAGCTACTGCTGCTTCATAGTAAAGTGCTACCTTGTTAGCTTTAGCGATTTCTAACAATTCTGCACCATGGACAGCCAAAAGGTCCTTGTTAGCAGTAACAACGTGTTTTCCAGCTTCCAAGGCACGAGTGATAAAGGTTTTAGCTGGTTCGATACGCCCCATCAATTCCACTACGATCGTAATATCTTGATCTGACAAAATGTCATCCACATTGGTTACAAAGTTAAAGTCATTCCCTGCTGCAAGCAAGCGGTTCTTTTCATCTTCGTCCTTGACCAATACCTTAGCAACTTCAATATCTGAATGTGCTGATTGATTGATTTTTTCTCCATTTTCCTTTAGGAGGAAAGGCACACCACTTGCAACGGTACCAAATCCTAGTAAAGCAATTTTAACTGTCATGTTTGTCTCCTCGAAATTTTCTATTATAGCCATTATAACAGAATTTTGTGAAAATTCCTATCATAGTAATTCACTATTTCAGTATAGAAAAGAAGAAACGAATCAAACGATTCGCTCTTCTTATAATCTAGAAATAGCTTTCCAGAAATGATTATCCGATTTTTTGCAGATTGAGCACAGCATCGTGATTCATCAAGACTTGGCCATACTCTTGCAAGACTGAACGACTGATGTCACTATCGTCTGCAAACTCGCGCATACGGGCCAAAAGCCACGCTGGATATGGACTTGGATGATTTTCAATATCCACTAAAATGGTCAAATAATAGCGCTCATTCATCTTGTAGAGTTCAGAAGTTTCCATCTCAAATGTCACTGTCTTGGCAAAAGCCACCAAATCAGCTAACTTAGCAAAAGAAAGGATGTAGTAGATGTAAGGCTCTTTCTTGCTCTCAACTTCTTGTTCAGCCTGTTCCTGCTCTTCTTCCTTGGCTTCGACTTGCTCTAGAGATTGAATGGCTTCGATATCATCCTTAGTTTTGTCCGCGATACTTTTTTCCAGGGTTTTGATAAATTCATCTGGCGACATTTGAGCCAATTCTTCCATGTCTGGCAAATCCGATAAGTCTTCAAAATCTAGATTTTGGTCAATCTTGGACTTGGTAACAAATACGTCCACCTTATCCGGTTTTGGAGTCACACGGAAGCTCAACATACCTGTATCCAAAAAGCTATCAGGCATCTCTAACTCATCCAAGATGGCATAAAAGAACTCTTCTGTTTTTTCTTGTGGAACGAGAAAGTCAGCAATCTCCATTCCTCGATCCATCAAATCCTCTAAAGACATCGTGATTTTTAAAGTTGTATCACTGATTTGTTTCATTTTCATTGCTAGTAACCTCATACTTTCAGTTCTATCTATTATACTAGATTTTTAAGATTTTATCAAAAGAATGAAGCGAGAATGTGATATAATACTAGAGACCATTTTACAATACAAGAAAGAAAGTACAATGAAAAATATAAAAGTTAATGCACTGGCTAGCTTACTAGTCAATGTTCTCAATATCGTTTTTCCTCTGATAACCAATCCTTATCTGACGCGGATTCTCAGCAAATCCAACTACGGTTATTTCAATACCGCCAATACCTGGGCTAGCTTTGTCATTCCTTTAGCCGCATTTGGAATCTATAACTACGGAATTCGAGCTATCAGTAAGGTCAAGGACGACAAAGATAAGATTAATTATGTCTTCTCCAAGTTATTCTATATATCTGTAATTACTTCTGTCCTTACAACAAGTATCTATTTTTTGTTTATTTACCTAGATAATAGTATTGAAAATTTGAAAGAACTCTACTATATACTTGGTGTCCAGGCTCTCTTCCAATTCCTTTATATCGAGTGGATGAACGAGGCTTATGAAAACTATGCCTTCATCCTTTACAAGACATTGATTATTCGGATTGCCATGCTGGTTGCTATCTTTACCTTTGTTAAAACTGCAGATGATATCGTTCCTTATGCCATCGTCATGAGTGCGACAACTATCCTCAACTACCTGCTCAGTTTTCTTTGGATCAAGAGAGAAGTTTCCTTTGTCAAAATTGGTCTCATGGAATTAATCAAAGCATCTAAGCCACTCTTGACCATGTTGCTTCTAGCTAATGCCAATATGCTCTACACCTTACTTGATAGAATGTTTATCACCAAAGGACCTGATGAAAACTACATTTCTTATTATACCATTGCTTCTAGCATCGTCATGTTGATTGCCAGTGTCCTGAGTGGAGCTATCAACGTCAGTATTCCACGTCTCGGCTACTATCTCGGTAAGAAAGACTACGAATCTTATAAAAATCTTCTAAACCAAGGAGCCGCCCTCTTTTATTTTCTTATCATTCCAACCAGTATTGGGATGATGGTATTAGGAAACTACGCTGCAGTCATCTACTCTTCTGAAAAATACCTTGAAGCTGGTATTGTGACTAGTGTCTTCGCCTTTCGAACTATCATTTGGGCTATTGAGTTGATTCTCGGTAAACAAATTATCTTCATCAACGACCACGAAAATCGTTTAACAGCCTTTTACTTTATTGGTGGCGGAGCTAATATCCTACTCAACAGTCTCTTGTATTTCAATAATATTTTTGCACCAGAGTACTACATTGCTACTACTATTATTGCAGAAACTGTAGTTGTTCTACTGGAAATTTACTTTATCAAGAAGCATCATCTGCTTGACTTAAAAGAAATATTTACTACTTTAACACGCTATACTATTGTATCGCTCGGATTCATTCCAATTTATTTCACTTTTAAATTTCTTTTCCAAATCAACTCTTATACAGTCAACCTCAATATGATACTCATGGTACTCTTGACTGTTGCGACTTGCGGTATCTATTATCTCTTGACGCTATTTCTTACCAAAGATAAAACACTCCACTATGCACTCAATCTTGCACTTGCTAAGATTAAAAGAAATTAAAAGAATCCCCTGCTAATAGACTATTCTACTAGCAGGGGATTTTCTCATTATTCCTTTTCTTTCTTGTCGGAACTACTTGACTCTATAAATGAGTCCTCTTTTTGTTTTTCTGAATTAGAAGAGTTCATTTCTTTTTGTTTTTCTTGTTTATCTTCCTTATTCATATTTTCTAATTTATCAGTCAAAGTAGACGTTTCCTGTTTGTTTGTAGATTGATTTGGCTTCTTATCAACAGTAACTACTTGTTTCCATACACCTTCTTCATTAACTTTATAACCATCAGGTGTTGTTGCATTCTTCAATAAAGAACCATCAGCTTGGAAATAGTACCAATTACCATCAAGCTGTTTCCAACCTGTCTGCATAGCTCCTGTTGAATCAAAGTAATATTGATCACCATTGACTTTTTGAAGGCCAACCAACATAATACCATCTTCAGGATTTAGATAATACCAGACGCCTTTGTCTTTTATCCAACCAGTTTTCATGGCTCCATTTGATTCAAAGTAACGGTAATGATTATCAAACCATTTCCAGCCAGTCTGCATGGCACCAGATGCACTAAAGTAATATTGCTTGCCATCTACTTGATTGAGTCCAACCAACATAGCGCCTTCCTTAGATTCAAGATAATACCACATATCATGATCTTTTAGCCAACCAGTTTGGAGTGCACCAGATGAGGCGTAATAATGCCAGACATCATTTGACCACTGCCAGCCAACTTGCATGTTACCTGAGGATTTAAAGAAATAGGTTTTTCCATCAATCGCTTTAGATCCTACGGCCATGATACCTGTTTCTGGATCCAAATAATACCATGATTCTTTATCTTTCAACCAACCAGTTTTCATAGCACCTGAGTTCGTATAGAAGTACCAGCTATTGTCTTGCCACTTCCAGCCAGTCTGCATGGCACCACTAGCATTCAAATAGTAACGAATACCCTTTATATCTTGTCTGCCAGTTAACATGATGCCATCTTTATCCAGATAATACCATGTTTCCTGATCCTTGACCCAGCCAGTTTTCATAGCTCCAGAACTTGCAAAATAGTTCCAGTGACCATCAACAAAGGCCCAGCCAGTTTGCATGACACCTTCTTGATTAAAGTAGTATGTGCTTCCATTGATATTCTTTTTACCGACAGTCTTTAGACCATCCTCATCATAGAAATACCAAGCTGAATCAATCTTTTGCCAAGTTGAAGGCTTACCTGAAATTTGTAGTACGCCACTTTCGCTAAAGAACATCTTCTTACCATTAAAAACTTGGTGTCCTGTCAGCATCTTACCATCTGCCGCAAAAAGGTATTTTTTCCCTCCAATTTCAGAGAGCTCGCTAAATCGTCTAGCACCATTCGACTGGATATAATACCAAGAGTTATCTAGCTTGAACCATCCACCAGTTTGCATTTTACCATTTTTGTTCAGATAGTAATCATTCCCCTTGGCATTTTCTCCCCAGTCGTCATTAAGGTGAAGCCAGCGGCCTGCTTGCATTTGTCCTTTTCCATTAAAGAAGTAAGTGGCTCCGCCAATCTCTTTCCAGCCGATAGCCATTTCCCCGTCAGACAAACGATATTTCCAATAGCCATCTTCTTGATACCATTTTTCGTCAACTACTGGGATATCAGGGAAGGTATTTGAAACATTAGCAAATCCTTTATCGCTAATATCAAAAACAGTAGCGTCTTGAGTTTGGCTAGCAGCACGAAGAACCTGAATATTTTTCTTCTGAAGGTATTCTCTAGTTGAAGCAACATTAATATCTCCACCAGTTGTCTGAATAATCATTTTTGGTGATAAGTTTTCAAGGAAATTAATCGTATTTGAAATTGTCGCATCATAATGGTGGTTCCATTTCATCATATCAACCTTGCCGATAACTGGACCTAACTTATCTTCTGCTCCTTCGGCATTATCCAAATCTCCACCAAGATAGATTCTCTTTCCTGCCACAGTCACTACTGAAACAATGGAGTTGGAGTTATCATCTCGAACTTTTTTCAGATTCCCATCAGCATCATATTCATTCTTATAGTTGTAGAGCTGGATATCCATATCACCTAATTTTATATGGCTATCCTCATCTGAAATATTCTGGATAAGCGTAACTCCTCGTTTTTGAGCTGCTCTCAAAGCATTATCATAATTGAAAAGATTATCCCATAGACCCCACTTTGCTGTGATTCGATCATCTGAATATTTTTTCAAATAAAACTTACCAACCTGATAACGATTGAGTATTTCGTCTGCTCCACCAATATGATCACTATGAACATGAGTTCCTATGATAAAATCTAATTTTTTAACACCTATTTCATCTAGGTGGCGAATCAATCTATCCTCTAATACTTGATAATTTCTCATAGAAATTCCCCAACGACTTGGATAGCGTGGGTCACTCCCATCAGGAAAATCATAGTCTTCTCCCATATCAATCAAAGCATAGTGACCATTGCTTTCCAGAAGGATGGCGTCACTCCCAGATTTTGCTTTAGTATTTATGAAATGGATACGATTGCCCGAACCTGCAGAGATAGTATTTGCATCTACTCCTTGCGATAACTGAATCAGCGCTAGAAAGAATACAAGAAAACTATACCCAACTAATTTTATTAACTGTTTATTTTTCATCTTGAAAACCCCTTTATTTTAAAAGATAAGAAACTTATACTAATCAATCCAATAATTTTTATCTCCTCCTGGCACTTGTTGCTCAATAGGTGGCGGACTCATATAGTTTTCTCCAAATTCGTAGACAAGTAATTCATGGTATTTTCTAGGAACCTTGACCACAATGTTTTCATACGGCATATCAATCAAATCATAGAGCCATTCTTTTTTTATACCATCTGGATAATAGGAATCATAGATAGTACAAGTGAGATCTGTTGCTTGATCCACACTATACTTCAAAGCAAGACTCTCTAATTTTTGGTTCCATATCTGTGGGGAAGTTAAACGAAAAATAGCTGACCCCATATAACGAGGGAGATTTTTAAGTCCACCATTCTCAGACTTAATCCCTTTAAAATTCAAAGAAGAAAGACGAATGAAATATTTGTAGAGCTTCATTTTCTTCTGGTCACTTTCTTGCGTTACGACACCATCATATGGAAAGATGTCAACGCAGGTTCCCAATACGACCGTTTTATCTATAAGATTAGCATCTCGACGTGTCCTCACATCATAGACTCGCATATAACTGTAAGGATACCCCTTTGTTTCTCTGAATGAAATTAATTTGTAGTAGGGATGATTTTCATTTTTTAAAACCTTATACAGTTTTTCAAACTCATCACGCGCTAAGGAAATATCTGTATCATCATCCCAAGGTATAAATCCTTTATGGCGTACAGCTCCTAGTAATGTTCCAAAATCAATAAAATATTTGATATGATGTTGTTCACAAAGATCATGAAGATACTTCAAAATATCTAATTCTACTTGTTTGATTTCTTCAAGAGTTAAAGTTCTTTCAGACATAGGTTTTATTCTCCTAATTTTGACTATATTTTTAAACGTTTCTTAATCCCAATCCAGTTATTTAGACTTTTTAACAATCTTCCACAATTTAAAATCATGATGAGATACTCTTTGTTCAACTGGCGGCAATTGCATATAATCTCCGTAGTCTGAGGTCAAAATTTCATGATATTTTTTCGGAATAGTAAATTTCTTACCTTCAAATGTTCCAGTAGTAACTTGTTCTAGCCATTCGCGTCTCCACACTGGTTTGTTCATATCCTTGTAGATAAGATAATCCACTTCCTCATAATCTGACACTTTACGTGATTTAGCAAGTTCTTCAATTTGTGCAACGTATTTATTTGTATTTGTGAAATAAAAAATAATAACTGAAATATAGCGTATCAGTGAATTCAGAACACTTTTCGTATTGGTGATACCTTTAAATGTATAGCAACTCAATTGACGTTTCTTTATCAGCTTTGTCATCTTGTTCTTGAAATTGGCATCATTCTCGTAGCCATCTACAGGGAAAATATCTACATAAATCCCCATATTTGAATCAATACGAACATCTTCTTCTAGCAAGTAGGTATGGTTATCCTGCACTTTCATGAAGGGATAGACATAGTTGAGATTATTTTTATAAGACATCACTTCGTAACGTTCATCAGGGTTAGCAATAAGATAGTCTTGCAACTTTTCATAATCTTCTCGTAACATACAGATATCCATGTCATCATCCCAAGGAATAAAACCTTTATGACGAACCGCACCGATAAGACTGCCATAAGCTAGGAAATATTTGACACCAATTTTCTGGCAAGTTTCATGAATGTATTCCATGATTCCTAGTTCCATCTGTTGGATCTCTCTAATATCAGTTACTTCCTGATAACGAATACCTTCATCACGTTTGCAAACAACTAATCCATAACCAATAATCAACCAAAAGATAATATTAATAAAGTTAGTTGAGTACATAATCTGACTTTCAAATAATTGACCGAACAAGATGCCAAAGAAAAGAATCATAATCAACTTTTCAGAGTTCTTTTTAGAAACAATCAAATAAGTCAAAAAGCGCTTAATTATATATCCTAGTAGAAGTAGAAAGGATACTAAACCTAAAATTCCAGAACTAACAAATATCGTTACCAAAATGTTATGGAAATTTCCACCAATAAGAGAATTTTGAATCTCAAATTTACTGAAATATTTTGTGTAATAATCTGGAACATTTCTTACACCATAACCAAAAATTGGTTTCTCACTTCCCATTTTTATAGCATTTTTCCAAATATAAGTTCTGCCACTAGGTGTTGTTTCTATTAGATGAAGTTCACCTGTTTTTTTTATAACTGAAGAATCCGTTTCTGCATAAGATTGTCCTTTATTTAAGTCTAATACAGTCGCTTTCCCCGAGGATATGTAAATAGAGGTTGCATAACTCAATCCAATATTAGCAGCAGAAACAAGTAAAGCAGAAACAATAAAGATTAGAAATCGCTTAGCTAACTTGCCCCCGTTAATAAAGAAACTATAAAACCCAATCATTAACACTAAAGATAATAAAGCTCCTCTACTTTGCATGGTTGCGAAGTAAACTAATTGAATTACATTATTCAGTTTAAGATAGACAGAATATTTACTTCCTTTATGAATCAAATACATAGCCAAAATAATGCTAATATATGAAAATATCGCACTAGCATTTGGATTGACAATCCCCCACAGACGTCCATTCATAACACCATAGTAATAAGATTGTTCGCCAATCTTAAATAGGATAAGGACTCTACTTACCAATAAACCAAACGCAAAAATTGCTGAAGAAAAAGATACAATTTGAACCGTATAGGCAATCCAGTCAAATAATTTTTTAAGTTGCCCTGATTCTAACATGGTAAATAATAAAATATAGGTCACCATAAAGAGGATCTCTATCACGTTTCCAATCAAATGTCCAGAGCGATTAAAAATAGCTGATAACAGATGACTTCCAGCCAATAGACCAAATAAGGACAGAAATTTGCGATCTACTGTGATTTCTTTCCACTTAAACAATAAGGTACAGCAAATATAAAGTACTACAATCGCTGATAATCCCTTGTAGAGGGGATTTGCTATCTTATAAACCAGTGAACTCATACTTAAAATCGAAATAAAAACAAATAGATACGCAATCCATAGTTTTGATTTTTCAAAGTATTCATCCAATTTTGAAAAATTCATTTTCAACTCCTTCTCATGATATTAGTTTTTTAATCCAACAATTTTCTTATATAGCCATGGAGAAATGACAAGTGAGAGGATCGCTACCTTGCGAAAAGTAGTGAAATAAGCATCCTTCCATATTTCACGTCGATGCTGAACAATCCAAGTCCTCAGCTCGGCTTTCTCCTTTTGATACTCTACACGTGAAGTAAAGATAATTTTATCGTAAACTGTGATGTACGACCAACATTCTCTATTTTTTAATTCGTGTTTTAAATTAGGAAAAATTTGTGAAACTTGAGCGATTATTTGCTTATAAACTTCTATCGTATCAAATACATACCGATTAACAGATGTTGTCGCACTTCCCTCACGATGATCATAATAATAAATCGGTTTGTCAATAAATACGCTACTACATCTTGTCTTTAGTAACAATTCAGTTAAAAATAGGGCATCTTCAGCCAGGTGATAATTTGTATTAAACTTTTCATCCGCAAGCAGGTCTCTCTTAAACAGTTTTGCGACTGGAAAAAATGACGTTCTGGTAGTCATCAGTAGTTCCTTCATGGTTTCTTCTGTCGACCAGAGTTCTGTTTTTCCAGAATGTGGAGGAAGGTCTGTTACAATGCCATTTTTGATATGGTGTAGAGGAGCAATCACAAAACCTACATGTTCTCCCTCAACTGCACTAGCTAAAGTAGCTAGATAATCATTGGTGACGAAATCATCGCTATCAATAAAAGTTATCCAAGCACCTGTCGCTAGCTGAATTCCAAGATTTCTTGCATTAGAAACACCAGCATTTTCGATATGGTAAACCTTGATATTCTCATACTGATTTGCTAAATCATCACAGATCTTTCCACTAGAATCAGTAGACCCATCATTTATTAGGATTAGTTCAAAATTGGTATAAGTCTGATGAAGAATTGACTCCACACATCGTTCCAAATAGGCTTCTACATTGTAGACTGGAACGATAACGCTTATTTTTTCTCCCATCATGCTCCATATTCTCCCTTGTACTCTCTATAACTCTTATCCATATCAGCGATAACAGCATCATGATGTGGTAGCTGCTTATCTGCTGGTGGAGGTGTCATATAATCACCAAAAGCAGTGCTGAGATAGGCATCATAGCCGACTGGAACGGGCATCTCTGTCTCTTCAAATGGCAAGAAGAGATTATCTTCAAAGGATGCGATTGGGTACTTGTTTCTCATGTAGCCAGGACCGGAGCATAACTCCGTGATTCCATCGCTCTCAGCCAGACTGTACTTGGTCATTTCTTTTTCAGCTTTTTTCCAAATGCGATAACGGAGAGATTTTGGAGTCAAACCGAGTAAAATACGGCTTCCCCACTTCATAAGTGCGCCATGCTTTTCTGGAATAGTTTGGGCACAAAACAGAGAATAAATCAAGGCCCAACGAACCTGTTTTTTCCGCTCAGCTGGATTTTTAGGATAATAATCCAAAGGCAAAACATCCAAAGCCAAACCATGTGGCAAATCCAAATCTTGCTGGTAAGGTTTAATGCAGGTAGTTTCCTTGTCACGAATAGTAATAAAAAGATTGCGGTCGACAAAATCCTTGTTACTCTTTGACAAGAAATAACGCTCATCTGCATAACGAGGCCATAATTCTGCCAATTTTTCATAATCCTTACGGGACATAAAAAAATCTAGATCATCATCCCAAGGAATGAAACCCTTGTTTCGAAGGGCACCAATAGCACCTCCACCACAAAGATAACAAAGCAAATCATGTTCTTTACAAAATGCGACGAAATATTCAGCCATTTCCAGACTACGAGCCTGAATCGCTTTCAAATCACTCATGTCTCTCCTCTTCTGTTCAATAACGAGTTATATCGTTTTATTATACCATAAAAAAGCCTTAAAAATCCATCAGATACTAAGAAAAATCAAAGTTCAAACCACTATTTTACTGGTGATTCGAACCTTGATTTTTCCTGTATTAATCTCCTATCTAATTCCAATTGTAGAATATTCATCTCTACACAATCGTATCATAATCTTTTTCTTTCGTCTTCAAAGTCTCAACAACCTTTGTCGAATAAGCTCCTTTCATCGTTGTATCGAGTTGACTAGAAATCATCCCTAGTGCTGTCTTTGTTGCTAGAGCTTCTGTTTTGATCTTAAAGTCACCATCTGACATCAAATTATTACGCTCATTCAATTTGATCGGTGAATAGATATGACTGATTAGTAAACGTTCTAGTCCCTTCTGAATCTCAATCATATTATTGTTCACTCCTGAGAAGAAATCATTAATCATTTCATCAAACATAAGCTATCCCTTCCTTTTTTCTTGTTCGAGTGTCGTCTTTCGACGATGTAATGTATCTATATCCTCTTCTAATTTTCGTCGTTCTCGTCTATACTCAATCTCTTCTTTTTCAATACTTTGTTCCAAAGCGCGCTGATTTCTTATAAATCCTATAGATACTGCTTGACTAAAGTCCGAAGCTATTCTGTTTAATCGTGCTCTTTCCTCAGTAGTATCCACGTCCACTTGTCCTAGGTAATGCTGCATCATCTGATACTTTCTTTCCATCATATGCAACAATTGGTTCCGTTTTTGCTGAAGGTTTTCAAATTGTTCTTCTCTTTGTTGGCGAATAGAACGATTGCGTTCATCTAATAAATCTAAATGGTTTTGCTTTGTTCTTAATTCCTGCCAGATTACTTGATTTTCATCCATTCTTTAAAATTCCCTGCTAACTCTTTATCATCTTCCAATTTTTTTTGGACACCATCTGCTATTTGCTTTTCTAAACTTTGAAAATCTTCGGCTAGTTTTTCTGATTTTTTGATTTTTGGATAGAAATAATGATCAAGATCATCTACGATTGTCGTACGAGATACTCCTCCATCAGAATAGGCTGTCGCCACCTCTGTAGGTGATAAAATAAAACCAAAGGGAACGTGATAAGTGCTCGCTACTATTTTCTCTGCTTCTTGGTGAGCTTTATGAACTATGGAGCAAATCTCTTCATGACCAGCATTTGCGACTTCATGCAATCCCGATGAAATCGTTAAGGCATGTTCGGAGTCTAAAAAGAGTTCCTCACCACTCGTATAACCGCCTGAAGCCAATGCCTCTTTAGCCTTTGCATAGGAATACAAGCCACTGGAAACCTTATCCAAACCAGATGAATACCGTTTTTCAAACGATGAACGATCATTCTTAATTTTAAGACTACCATCTTCATTAAAAACATAACCGCCCCACAAGTGTTGAGAATATACAAAATCTACCTGTTGTACAGAGTCCACATGATGCATCATCCCTACAACACCGACACTATCCATTCTATTTTTAGGGTAACCTATAGGAACCAAATCTTTATCATCAACATAATTATGAATACGATACTTTATCGCATCCACACGTTGCCGCTGTTCTTTGGTCAAGACCGGATAGATATTCGGGCCTTGGTAGATATAAGCTCCTGAAATACGTGAAATATCCTTAACATTAGCTAGGGCGTACTGCGCATTCATGGAGCCAAGAGAGTGAGCATAAACTGAGATTTTAGCGTTTGGATATTCCAACATTATATCATCTAAGATAGATGCCGCCGCCTTCAACTGAGAAGTCACCCCTTCTTCACCTTTCAAAATATTTTGAGCCATGGGAATATCATTTTCAAGCCAATCCACTTCCCATCCTTCGTCAAATGGCGCTTTAGAACCTTCGTAAAGAACGGACACTTCAGATTGGTCTGGACTCTCAACTACATAAACCTTCAATCCTGTCTCGTTTTCGATCACCTGACGGACTGTACCGATATCTTCTATCTCTCCTTTATCATTTATGATTTCCATAGACTCTGTTTCAGAATACTTTGTATATTCTTCATTGGCAATTTTTTGACGTTCATGATCACTATACTGTCTACTCACTTTTTCTCTCCGTTATTATTTTTTTAAATTTAGCAGAGCTTCCTCCACCATCATTAACTAACTTTCCGCTACTTCTATCTTTATTAATAGTGAAAAATACATATAATTCTTCGTCATTATTTATATAAATTTTAAATTTGATCCCTCCCATTGGACTATGAAAAATGGAATTAATATCTATATCATAATTCTGGATAATATTTCCTTCTTCAAGTGCCCCTTTATGCCTCAGCTTTAGGTTATCTTCTATGATCTTTTTGACTTCCTCACTCTCTACAATTCTCACCATCTCATCATGTTCTGCTTGTTTCATCACTTTAAATCCTCCTACGCTTAATCCAACGATAACCAACAAACTAGCTAAAACAATTCCTATAATTTTTAATAACCTCATGACATCTCCTTTATGTTATTTTACAAATATATCATGCACTGATTTACTTATAGTATACCGTAAAGATTTGTCTGGACTCTCAACTACATAAACCTTCAATCCTGTCTCGTTTTCTATCACCTGACGGACTGTACCTATGGGTTTAGCGTTATCTTTATCACCAATTTCAACAGGCTTATCAACTGCAAGCTCTCTATCATACTCTTTTTTTGCTATTTGAAATCTCTCATAGTCAGTATATGTATCAGTCATTTTTATCTCTCTCTTCTACTTTTTTCATTATAGTAGGATCAGTTACTCCACCTTCACTAGTAAGCTTCTTCGTATTAAAGTTTTTATTTAGAGTGAAACTAAAAATATAATCCTTATTGTCATTGACATATATGGAAACCATAATACCTCCCATTGGATTGGAAGCAATAGATTCATAATTAATCGCATAAGTTTTAATAACTCCGTCTGGTTCAAATGCTTTAGGATCTATTCGTGTTAATCTATTTCTAAAAATTTGCTTCGCTTCCTCACTCTCTACAATTCTCACCATCTCATCGTGTTCTACTTTTTTCATCACTTTATATCCTCCTATGCTTAATCCAACAATAACCAATAAACTAGCTAAAATGATTCCTATAATTTTTAATGACTTCATGGCATCTCCTTTATGTTATTTTACAAATATATCATGTACTGATTTACTTATAGTATACCGTAAAGATTTGTCTGGACTCTCAACTACATAAACCTTCAATCCTGTCTCGTTTTCGATCACCTGACGGACTGTGCCGATGGAACTTTTTCGAGTTTCTATATAAATATCATTATCAACTTGTAATGTATTATCATATTCTTTTTCAGCAATTAACTTTCGTTCATAGTCGCTATACATAGAATTCATCAGTTTGAGTCTCCCTTTAATTTTTCCAGAGATGGATTACTCCCACCGCCATTTCTTAATTTACCATCACTATCTTTATGTAAGAAAACACTAACTTTATAACTTGAAGAATCATTTATATACAAATAAACAATTATTCCTCCTATTGGATTATGTTCAAAAGAATCAACTTTATATGATTTAATAATTCCTTTTTCTGTTAGAGCATTCGGATCTATTTGTTTTAAGCGCACTTTAAAAATCTCTTTCGCTTCCTCACTCTCTACAATTCTCACCATCTCATCATGTTCTGCTTGTTTCATCACTTTAAATCCTCCTACGCTTAATCCAACGATAACTAATAAACTAGCTAAAACAATTCCTACAATTTTTAATGGTTTCATGACGTCTCCTTTATGTTATTTTACAAATATATCATGTACTGATTTACTTATAGTATACCGTAAAGATTTGTCTGGACTCTCAACTACATAAACCTTCAACCCTGTCTCGTTTTCAATCACCTGACGAACTGTGCCGATTACATTAGGATTGTTATCAGTTCCAATATCAATTGGATCATCTTTCGTATACTCCGTATATTCTCTAGCAGCAATTTTTTGTCTATCATGTTCCGTATATTTTTGTATCATTTTTTCACCTTTTTTAACAATTCTGCAAGTTGAGCAGAATAGCCACCACCTGAATATTCAATTTTTCCGGTAGTGTTATCTTTCTCTAATCCATACATTACTCTTAGTTTTTTATCTGAATTTACATATACTTTAAAATCAATTCCACCCATGGGATTATGCTTAATTGAGTCGATATCAATTTCATACGATTTTATTGTACCTTCTTTTGTTAAGGCCTCACTATCTAGATATTTAAGTTTATTTTCAACAATCTTTTTGACTTCCTCACTTTTAACAATTCTCGCCATCTCATCGTGTTCTACTTTTTGCATTACTTTATATCCTCCTATGCTTAATCCAACAATAACCAAAAAACTAGCTAAAATGATTCCTACAATTTTTAATGGCTTCATGACGTCTCCTTTATGTTATTTTACAAATATATCATGCACTGATTTACTTATAGTATACCATAAAGATTTGTCTGAACTCTCAACTACGTAAACCTTTATTCCTGTCTCGTTTTCTATCACCTGACGGACTGTGCCGATATCTTCTATCTCTCCTTTATCATTTATGATTTTCAAAAGATCTGTTTCAGAATAACTTGTATACTCTTCATTAGCAATTTTTTGACCAGAGAGAATCTCTTGTAAATAGGAAAATAAAAGAGTAGATACAAGCATTTTAGGGTGATAAGACGGCTGACCAAAGGCATGATAGAAGGCATCGAAGTGACAATCTTCCAAGGTATTCACCACTTTTTCAATAGTAAAGACAAGATGATCTTTTGGTAAGAAAGAACTGATTTCTAGTGGTATAGTTGTTTGATTTGTGTTATAGTGAATAGGCATGGGATAGACTTTCTAAATGGTTTATTAAGCAATTCTATTTTACAAAGACTACCACAAC
>NZ_CAKAKP010000011.1:0-58630 GCF_916700555.1 Streptococcus sp. Marseille-Q5112 | reverse complement strand
ATTGTAGACTATATTGATTACTACAACAATAAACGCATTAAGGTAAAATTAAAAGGACTTAGTCCTGTGCAATACAGAACTAAATCCTTTACTTAAATTATTTGTCTAACTTTTTGGGGTCAGTACAAAACTGCTAGTCTTTTTTTTGCTAAAAAAGGAACCAAGATGGTTCCTAAAATGATTAGTTACTTGCGCCAGATGTAGCGTCTGCGCCACCACCATGGCCTCCAGCATCACCTGCATCAGAAGCCCCAGATGTGGCATCTGCACCACCGTGGCCTCCGGCAGGAGCTGCAGCATTTCCACCAACTAGACGTTGACCAGTCGTATTGAGGTACCAGTCAAGCCATGGTTGGAAATTAAAGATGATTTCATTGATTCCAGCATATGAACCATCTGGATAGTACATTGCTTGGTAATTATGGGTATTAATAACGCCTTCTGGTGTTCCTGGTACAATTGTACGGACATATTCTTGGTCCCCATTACGCAATACGCCAACAACCCATTCAACGTTTTTCATTCTAGAATCTGGCAATGTACCGTGTACTGTTCCTAATCTATTTCCTGATTGAGCACGGACACGTTTACCAAACATTGTATCTGGGTCTTGGTGTGCGTTATTAAAGTACAAGAATTGATTATTATCATCTGCAAATGTCAATTCAAATGGCATTGCTTTCAAGAACATGTCAAGTTGGTTAACTGTCAAGATACCGTGGTCTAATTTAACGTAAGTATCTCCAGAAACAGCTCCAACAAGTTCAGCAGCTTTTTCTACCCATTCAGGATCATCTGGATCAACACCTTGGATAGTAGTTGCAATTGAATTTGTACAATATAAATCTTCTGGCTCAATTGGTTTTGGTTTTTTCAATTTTGAAACGACTCCCACATATTTTACAAAGTTGTCCAAGCATGTTTCAAGGAAATTAACAGTTCCTTCATTCGTGATATTTCCATTAACATCAAAAGCTTCTTTAGCTTTACCAAGAAGGAATTCATTTCCTGGAAGAGTGTAGGCATTGACACCTGGAGCGTCAAGAATCTTACGAAGGTGAACTTGGGCACGAGAAGTACCTTGGTCGTAGTAAGAAGCTCCCACAATCATGACTGGCTTGTTTTCAAATGGATGAACTTCGTATGAAAGCCATTCAAGAACAGATTTAAGAGAAGCTGAGATTGTGTGGTTGTGCTCAGGAGTAGCAATAATGACACCATCAGCACGCGTAATTCTGTTATACAAAAGACGTAATTGGAAACTTTCGTCCCATTTTTCGTCTTGGTTAAACATTGGAACTTCGTCAATTTCAAGAACTTCTAATTCAAATTTGAGTTTGAAGTGACGACGGATGAATTCCAAGAGTTTACGGTTATATGATTGATCGTAGTTTGATCCTACAAGTCCAACAAATTTCATTCTTTTTGCTCTCCTATCTTACAAATTTTCCCAGTCAAAGTCTTCAGCATCTTTGCGAAGTAGTGCTTGTGCGTTGCGTAATTTTTCTGTGATTTTTACAAAGATACGGAAGTCGTCAAAAGTAGCATCTAATTTTTTGATAACATCAAGATCCACTAGATCTCCACTTGGATTGAAGGCTTGAAGAGAATGTGAAAGCAAGAATTCATCTGGAAGGACACTTGCTTTGATTTCTGGGGCATTCAAGATTTGGCGAAGTTGTAATTGGGCACGTGATGAACCAAGCGTACCATATGAAGCACCTGTAATCATGATTGGTTTGTTCAAGAGTGGGTAAATACCATAAGACAACCAAGCAAGAGCGCTCATTAAAACAGCTGGGATAGAGTGGTCATACTCAGGAGTACCGATAATAACGCCATCTGCCTCTTCAATTTTAGCAGCAATTTCCAGAATTTCAGCAGGTACTTGCTTGTCAGCTGGTTTATTGAAGACAGGAATGTCTTTAATTTCCACAAGTTCAATTTCAGCTTTTTCAGCAAAGTGTTTTTGCATGTATTGAAGCAATTGGCGGTTTGTAGAACGTTTTGAATTTGTTCCAACAATAGCAATAAGTTTTAACATGAGATTTCCTTTCTCTTTTTACATAATACGATTTTAAAACTCCATTGAAACATCTATTTCTATAGAGTAGGAATTCCTGAAGAACAGCTTAGGTGACCTTCTTTATCGATGAGGATAGCTTCGATGCCCTCCAAACTTTCGACTTGCCAGAGGATAGAAGCCGGTCTTTCTCCAAATAGACGAGTTGTCCAGATTTCACCATCAACTGATTTATCAGAGATGATTGTTAGACTAGCTAGTTCTGTTTCAACAGGATATCCTGTTTGGCTGTCAAAAATATGATGGTAATCTTTTCCATCGACAGTCAGGTGACGTTCATAAATGCCTGAAGTCACGACAGATTTATTGACAACAGGGATGGTCATTAAGTGATTTCCCCTAGGATTGGCTGGGTCTTGAATCCCGATTTGCCAAGGCTGATTTCCTCTTGCCTGATTTTTTCCAATGGTCAGGACATTCCCTCCCAGATTGATCAAGGCAGATGTCACTCCCTCTTCTCTAAGAAATTGGGCAACCTTATCCGCACTATAACCCTTGGCTAAACAACCAAGATCGATCTTCATTCCTTTTTGTTTTAATAACACAGTGGAGGTGGAAGAATCTAACTCGATATAATGAGGATTGATTAAAGGAAGCACCGATTCAATTTCTTGAGGCTGGGCCACTTTGGCATCCGAAAAACCAATGCGCCAGGTTTGAATCAAGGGACCAATGCTGATGTTGAGATGACTAGAGGGCGCTAGGCTATGCTCTAATCCAAGTGAAATCAATTCAAACAAATCAGGATGAACTTTGACTGGAGCTATTCCAGCTTGATAATTGATTTCCATCAACTCAGATTCTTGACTATTGGCATTGAAGCGGTATTCAAGCTCTTTGAGTAAATCAAAGGATTTTTGGAGCAAGCTATCGGCTCGCTCATCTACTAATGAAATAGTGATAGTAGTCCCCATTAGCCGTTCGGAATGTGAACTAAGAGGCAAGCTACCAACTCCTTTCTCTTATGAAAAGAAGGCTGAAATATAGTAAATTTATATTAAATTTAACCCCTTACATTTTCTTTCCATGATACTAGCATACCATAAAGTCAGCGTTTTCACAAATGAAATTTGTAAACTTGTCAAGAAATATGCTCAGAAAATAAAGAGTAATTGTAAGAAAGGCTGATAAAATACAGATTATTTACATTTACAAAAAAATCGGGAAAATTAGCTAAACTCTTGTAAACGCTAACAGTAAATGTTATACTAGAAGAGTAAATTTAAAATTGAAGGTAGGAATTTTTCTATGAGTAAAATCGTTGTAGTTGGTGCTAACCACGCTGGTACAGCATGTATTAATACTATGTTGGATAATTTTGGAAACGAGAACGAAATCGTTGTTTTTGACCAAAACTCTAACATCTCTTTCTTAGGATGTGGAATGGCCCTTTGGATCGGTGAACAAATTGACGGTGCTGAAGGCTTGTTCTATTCTGATAAAGAAAAATTGGAAGCTAAAGGTGCTAAGGTTTACATGAATTCACCAGTTCTGTCAATCGACTATGATAACAAAGTAGTTACTGCAGAAGTTGAAGGGAAAGAGCACAAAGAATCATACGAGAAATTGATTTTCGCTACAGGTTCTACACCAATCTTGCCACCAATCGAAGGTGTTGAAATTGTTAAAGGAAACCGCGAATTTAAAGCAACTCTTGAAAATGTACAATTCGTTAAATTGTACCAAAACGCTGAAGAAGTTATCAATAAACTTGCTGACAAGAGCCAGCACCTTGACCGTATCGCCGTTGTTGGTGGTGGTTACATCGGTGTTGAACTTGCTGAAGCCTTTGAACGTCTTGGAAAAGAAGTTGTCCTTGTTGATATCGTTGATACTGTTTTGAACGGTTACTATGATAAAGACTTCACACAAATGATGGCGAAGAACTTGGAAGATCACAACATTCGCTTGGCGCTTGGTCAAACTGTTAAAGCAATTGAGGGTGACGGTAAAGTTGAACGCTTGATTACTGATAAAGAAACTTTCGATGTGGATATGGTTATCCTTGCAGTTGGTTTCCGTCCAAATACTACTCTAGCTGATGGTAAGATTGAACTCTTCCGTAACGGTGCCTTCCTTGTAGATAAGAAACAAGAAACATCTATCCCAGGCGTTTATGCAGTAGGTGACTGTGCGACTGTTTATGACAACGCTCGTAAAGACACTAGCTACATCGCTCTTGCTTCAAATGCTGTTCGTACTGGTATCGTTGGTGCATATAACGCTTGTGGCCATGAATTGGAAGGAATCGGTGTTCAAGGTTCAAATGGTATCTCAATCTACGGTCTTCACATGGTTTCAACTGGTTTGACTCTTGAAAAAGCTAAAGCTGCTGGTTACAACGCAACTGAAACAGGCTTTAACGATCTTCAAAAACCAGAATTCATGAAGCATGACAACCATGAAGTTGCCATCAAGATTGTCTTTGACAAAGATAGCCGTGAAATTCTTGGTGCACAAATGGTTTCACACGATTCTGCAATTAGCATGGGAATCCACATGTTCTCACTTGCTATCCAAGAGCATGTGACAATTGATAAATTGGCATTGACAGACTTATTCTTCTTGCCACACTTCAACAAACCATATAACTACATCACAATGGCTGCTCTTACAGCTGAAAAATAAAAATGAATGAGCTATCTGGCCTTAAGTTAAGGCCAGATAGTTTTTTAACTATTCTGTACCCATACAATTACGTTTTTTTTATCTTGTACTTCATTTTAATCTAACTTAAAATGAAATGGTAGCTACCAATACAAATGATGAGGATAAAGAAATGACTGAAAATCGTTACGAACTAAATAAAAACTTGGCACAGATGCTCAAAGGTGGGGTTATCATGGACGTTCAGAACCCTGAACAGGCTCGTATTGCAGAGGCCGCTGGTGCGGCTGCTGTGATGGCTTTGGAGCGGATTCCAGCTGATATTCGTGCAGCTGGTGGTGTTTCCCGTATGAGTGATCCAAAGATGATTAAGGAAATTCAAGAGGCGGTTAGTATTCCAGTAATGGCCAAGGTCAGAATCGGGCATTTTGTTGAGGCACAGATTTTAGAGGCTATTGAGATTGACTATATCGATGAGAGTGAGGTTTTATCTCCAGCTGATGACCGTTTCCATGTGGACAAGAAAGAATTCCAAGTTCCTTTTGTCTGTGGGGCTAAGGATTTGGGTGAAGCCTTGCGTCGTATCGCTGAAGGTGCTTCTATGATTCGTACCAAAGGAGAACCAGGGACAGGAGACATTGTTCAAGCTGTTCGCCATATGCGTATGATGAATCAGGAAATTCGCCGCATTCAAAATTTACGTGAGGATGAGCTTTATGTTGCCGCCAAGGACTTACAAGTCCCTGTAGAATTGGTTCAATACGTCCATGAACATGGAAAATTGCCTGTTGTAAACTTTGCAGCTGGAGGCGTTGCAACGCCAGCAGATGCTGCGCTGATGATGCAATTAGGGGCAGAGGGTGTTTTTGTTGGATCAGGTATTTTCAAATCAGGCGATCCTGTTAAACGAGCGAGTGCCATTGTCAAAGCGGTAACTAATTTCCGAAATCCTCAAATCCTAGCTCAAATCTCTGAAGATCTAGGCGAAGCCATGGTTGGTATTAATGAAAATGAAATTCAAATTCTCATGGCAGAGCGAGGAAAATAGATGAAAATTGGAATATTGGCCTTGCAAGGTGCCTTTGCAGAACATGCAAAAGTGCTAGATCAATTAGGTGTCGAGAGTGTTGAAATCAGAAATCTAGATGATTTTCAGAAACATCAGAGTGATTTGTCGGGATTGATATTACCTGGTGGTGAGTCTACAACTATGGGCAAGCTCTTACGAGACCAGAACATGCTGATTCCCATTCGAGAAGCCATTCTATCTGGCTTACCAGTGTTTGGGACCTGTGCGGGTTTAATTTTGCTGGCTAAGGAAATTACTTCTCATGAAGAGAGTCATCTAGGAACTATGGATATGGTGGTTGAGCGCAATGCCTATGGGCGCCAATTAGGAAGTTTCTACACGGAAGCAGAATGTAAGGGAGTCGGTCAGATTCCAATGACCTTTATCCGTGGTCCAATTATCAGTAGTGTTGGAGAGGGTGTAGAAATTCTAGCAACAGTTGACAATCAAATCGTTGCTGCTCAAGAAAAAAATATGTTAGTGACCTCTTTTCATCCAGAATTGACTGATGATGTGCGCTTGCACCAGTACTTTATCAATATGTGTAAAGAAAAAAGTTGAGATTGAATTTCTCAACTTTTTTACATGTAATAAACAATGGCAATGTATTGGAGGGCAGATGCAGCTAGGATAAAGAGATGCCAAATCATGTGGAAATAAGGTTTTTTCTTGGCGTAAAATCCAGCTCCAACTGTATAACAAAGTCCGCCAGTTACCATGAGACTCCAGAAAATTGGCGTTGTTTGACTGATAATGGCAGGAATGATAGCCAGAACCAACCAGCCCATAATCAGGTAAAGAGCAAGGCTAAATTTCTCATTGACTTTTTTAGCAAAGATTTTATAGAGAATACCAAAGATGGTCGTTCCCCATTGGATGGCAATAATTAGATAGCCAAACCAGTTATTCATTAAGGTCAAGACGACGGGCGTGTATGAGCCTGCAATAGCAACATAAATCATCGAATGATCAATGATTCTCAAGACATATTTATGGGTTGAACCATAGGCCATAGAGTGATAAATGGTGGATGATAGAAACATGAGAAAGAGACTAATAACGAAAATGGAAACGCCTATAGATGATAAAAATCCGTGTGCCTCATAACTATAGGTGGATGAAATGGGGAGTAAGATGAGCATGATGACTGCACCTACGGCATGGGTCACGCTATTAGCAATCTCCTCTCCAAAACTGAGTTGTTTGCTGAGCTTTAGGCTGGTGTTCATTGGATTTCCTCCTCTTCAGTATGGTGGATTAAGGCTAGAGTTTGATGATAGAGTTTAACGGTTTGGCAGCTGGTTTGGATAATGAGGTTAGCTGGATCAATTCCTTGGTTCATGTAGTTTACAAAAGCATCGTAGAGTTGGTCTGAACTTGCTTGAGTTTGTAGAGTATTAAGTGTCTGTGCTATTTCTTGAATAGAGAATACCGACTTGAGGGTTGTGATAGCAATCAAACGAGCAATCTGTTGGCGTTGGTATTTTTTCTTGTCAGGCTTTGTCAGATAACCATGTTTGACATAGTTATTGACCATAGATGCTGTCAGGCCCTTGTCTTTATCAGGAGAGATAGGGGCGCAGACCTGATTGACATAGAGCAAAACCTGGTCCAGATAGAGGTCAATATTTGGGATTTCTGCCCATTTTGGGTAGGAAAAGGTAGTTTTCATTTTCAACTCCTTTTTATCTAGTTTTAATAACTAGATTATAAAATAATAAAAACAGAAAGTCAAGTTTTAACTGCTTGTAGAAAGACTTAAATTATGCTATGATGGGAGAAACTAGTCAGAAATGAGGAGAAAAGATGGAAATTCGTTTAGCTTTTCCAAATGAAGTAGGTGCCATCATGCAGGTGATAGAAGATGCTAAAAAATGTTTAGCAGATGCTGGTAGTGACCAGTGGCAAAATGACTATCCAAATGCTGATATTATTATTGAAGATATTATCTCAGGTCAAGGCTACGTAGCCTTGGAAGAGGGAGAATTACTAGCTTATGCAGCTGTGACCAAGAGTCCAGAGGCAGCCTATGAAGCCATTTATGAAGGAAAATGGCAAGCTGGAGAGTCAGAGTACCTAGTCTTTCACCGTATTGCTGTGGCTGCAGATGTGCAGGGACAAGGAGTTGCTCAAACCTTCTTAGAGGGTTTGATTGAAGGTTTTGACTATCTAGATTTTCGCTCAGATACGCATGCAGAAAACAAGGCCATGCAGCATATCTTTGAAAAACTAGGTTTTAAACAGGTTGGTAAGGTTCCAGTTGACGGCGAACGCTTGGCCTATCAAAAATTGAAGAAATAATGCAAAAGAAGTACGTAAAAATGCTCTACTCTTCGCCAATAGGAACCTTGTCTTTGGTTGCCGACGAGCAATATCTGTATGGCATTTGGGTGCAGGACCAGAAGTATTTTGAGAGAGGACTAGGAGATGAGACGATAGAAGCAGTTGTTAGTCATCCCATTTTAGACCCAGTTATTGCTTGCTTAGAGGTTTACTTTAAAGGCAAGCCTCAGGATTTATCCGACTTGCCCTTGGCTTCAATCGGAACGGATTTTGAAAAGCGAGTTTGGTCCTATTTACAGGGAATTCCTTATGGCCAGACAGTGACCTATGGACAAATAGCCCAAGAGCTGCAAGTGGATTCTGCTCAAGCAATTGGTGGAGCGGTAGGACGCAATCCGTGGTCTATCCTAGTACCTTGTCATCGGGTGCTGGGAGCAGGCAAGCGTCTGACAGGGTATGCTGCAGGAGTGGAAAAGAAAGCCTGGCTTTTGGAGCATGAAGGCGCAGATTTTAAAGATATAAAATAGAAAGTGAAAGACATGTTAGAATTTATCGAATATCCAAAATGTTCAACTTGTAAAAAAGCAAAACAAGAATTAAATCAATTAGGAGTGGACTATAAAGCTGTTCACATCGTTGAAGAAACACCTAGCCAAGAAGTCATTTTAAACTGGCTAGAAACCTCGGGTTTTGAGTTGAAGCAATTTTTTAACACCAGTGGAATCAAATACCGTGAATTAGGATTGAAAGATAAGGTAGGAAGTCTGTCAAACCAAGAAGCAGCTGAGTTGCTAGCAAGCGACGGAATGTTGTTAAAACGACCGATTTTAGTGCAGAATGGAACTGTTAAGCAAATCGGTTATCGAAAAGCTTATGAAGAATTGGGATTGAAATAGTTTTTATCTATCTCTTTGATAGATAAAATATATAACCTCCCTGTTTCAAAGTATGATAAACTAGTAGGTAGACAAAGTCTGTATCTGACCGTAGCAAATAATTTCATTGACGGCAGAAGTATGGTAGAATGAATCATTATCAGGAGAGGATGTTTTTATGAATGTTACAACGATTTTAGCATCAGATTGGTACCAAAACTTGATGCAATTGATTCCGGATGGCAAGCTTTTTAGCTTGCGTTCGGTCTTTGATGGAATTCCGAGAATTGTCCAACAACTTCCAATAACGATTATGTTGACAATTGGTGGTGCTCTTTTTGGCTTGGTTTTGGCACTTCTTTTTGCCATTGTGAAAATCAATCGTGTCAAGATTTTATATCCTTTGCAGGCCTTCTTTGTTAGTTTCTTAAAAGGGACACCGATTTTGGTCCAACTCATGTTGACCTACTACGGAATTCCTTTGGCTTTGAAAGCTCTCAATCAGCAATGGGGAACTGGTTTCAATATCAATGCTATTCCAGCGGCTGTTTTTGCGATTGTCGCCTTTGCCTTTAATGAGGCAGCTTATGCTAGTGAAACCATTCGTGCAGCCATTCTCTCAGTCAATCCTGGTGAGATTGAGGCGGCACGTAGTTTGGGGATGACCCGAGCGCAAGTTTATCGTCGCGTGATTATTCCAAATGCAGCAGTTGTGGCGACTCCAACCTTGATTAATTCCCTAATCGGCTTGACCAAGGGCACGTCCCTAGCCTTTAGTGCGGGTGTTGTGGAAGTCTTTGCCCAAGCTCAGATTCTGGGTGGAGCTGATTATCGTTACTTTGAGCGCTTCATCTCCGTTGCCCTTGTTTATTGGGTAGTCAATATCGGAATTGAAAGCCTCGGTCGTTTCATCGAGAGAAAAATGGCTATTTCTGCACCCGATACAGTGCAAACAGATGTGAAAGGAGACCTTCGTTAATGATTAAGATTTCGAATTTAAGCAAATCCTTTTCAGGACAGACTGTCTTGGATCATCTGAACTTGGATATTCAAAAAGGGGAAGTTGTAGCCTTGATTGGTTCTTCAGGAGCTGGAAAATCAACTTTTCTTCGTAGTCTCAATTATCTTGAAACACCTGACAGTGGCTCTATTCAGATTGATGATTTCTCAGTTGATTTTTCTAAAATCACTCAAGAAGAAATCCTTGCCCTACGCCGTAAGCTGTCTATGGTTTTCCAACAGTTTAATTTGTTTGAACGCCGAACAGCACTTGATAATGTAAAAGAAGGCTTGGTTGTTGTCAAGAAATTATCCGACCAAGAAGCAACCAAGATTGCCAAGGAAGAGTTGGCTAAGGTTGGGCTTTCTGACCGTGAAAACCATTACCCTCGACATTTATCAGGTGGACAAAAGCAACGGGTTGCTTTAGCGCGTGCGCTTGCTATGAAACCAGATGTCTTGCTTTTAGACGAACCAACTTCAGCTCTTGACCCAGAATTGGTTGGTGAAGTAGAAAAATCTATTGCAGATGCTGCTAAGTCAGGTCAAACCATGATTTTGGTTAGTCATGATATGTCCTTTGTAGCCCAAGTGGCTGATAAGATTCTCTTCTTAGATAAGGGGAAAATCATTGAGTCTGGAACACCAGATGAGATTATCCACCATCCGAAAGAAGAGCGGACAAAAGAATTCTTCGCTAGTTACAAACGGACTTATATTTGATATAATAGATAAAGGAAAACTCAGTTAGTTGGACTAGCTGAGTTTACTCTTTAAAAAAGATAGAAATGAGAGAAATCATGCTACTGCAACTATTTTCTTTATATTTCGAGAGTTTGATCTTGACCACCATCCTCGTCCTGATTTTTTTAGGGATTTGGATTGGACTGAGAGCCATGTCGGGAGTTGATAAGACAGCCAAGGCTCGCCAAGCCCATCTCTATGATATGATTATGATTGGGGTCTTGGTTGTTCCAGTATTATCCTTTGCGGTTATGAGTTTAATTCTTGTTTTCAAAGCATAATCCTTGCTTGATTGACAAGAAAGAGTTAGAATAAAGATAGTTACAACAAGAAAGAAGGAATCTATATGTACGATACTATTATTATCGGTGCTGGACCTGCAGGGATGACTGCGGCCTTGTATGCTGCTCGAAGCAATCTGAAAGTTGCTCTTATTGAAGGTGGTCTGCCAGGTGGTCAGATGAATAATACATCTGATATTGAAAATTACCCAGGATACGCTAATATTAGTGGGCCAGAATTGGCAGAAAAGATGTTTGAACCGCTTGAAAATCTTGGTGTTGAGCACATTTATGGTTATGTTGAAAATGTCGAAGACCATGGTGATTTTAAGAAAGTGATTACTGATGACCAAACGTATGAAACTCGTACAGTTATCGTAGCGACTGGATCTAAACACCGTCCTTTGGGAGTACCTGGAGAAGAAGAACTGAACAGTCGTGGTGTTTCTTACTGTGCCGTGTGTGATGGTGCTTTCTTCCGTGACCAAGATTTGTTGGTAGTTGGTGGTGGAGATTCAGCTGTTGAAGAAGCCCTCTTCTTGACTCGTTTTGCAAAGACTGTTACCATTGTTCACCGTCGTGATCAACTTCGCGCCCAAAAAGTTTTACAAGACCGCGCCTTTGCGAATGAGAAAATCAGCTTTATCTGGGATTCTGTAGTGAAGGAAATCAAGGGTGAAAACCGAGTAGAATCTGTCGTTTTTGAAAATGTGAAAACAGGTCAAGTGACAGAACAAGCCTTCGGTGGCGTCTTTATCTATGTTGGTTTGGACCCTCTTAGCGATTTTGTTAAAGGATTGAATATCCAAAATCAGGCTGGCTGGATTGTGACAGATAACCACATGAAAACTGCAGTTGACGGTATCTTTGCAGTTGGAGATGTTCGCTTGAAAGACCTCCGCCAAGTAACAACAGCAGTTGGAGATGGAGCTATCGCTGGTCAAGAAGCCTATAAATTTATCACAGAACATAGTTAATACACTTCGAAAATCTCTTCAAACCACGTCAGCTTCGCTTTGCCGTAGGTATGGGTACTGACTTCGTCAGTTCTATCCACAACCTCAAAGCAGTACTTTGAGCTGTCTACAGCTAGCTTCCTAGTTTGCTCTTTGATTTTCATTGAGTATAATCATAAAAAAGTTTCCAATCAGATGACTGGAAACTTTTTTTATAGTCTATTTCGGAAAACTTCGTACATGAGAATAGCTGCAGCAACACTGGCATTAAGGCTTTGAACATGTCCATTCATAGGAATGGTAATCATTTCATCTACCTGTTTTTTGATGTTGCTAGAGATGCCTTTTCCTTCATTTCCGATGATGAGGGCAATTTTCCCTTTTGTATTCCACTTGTGGCAAGGAGTACCATTCATATCTGTTCCAAAGGTCCAGAATCCTTCATCCTTGAGTTTGTCCAGAGTTTGGCTCAGATTGGTCACTCGAGCGATTGGAACGTGCTCAATAGCACCTGTGGCTGTTTTGGCAACGACAGGAGTAACTCCCACAGCACGGTGTTTGGGAATGATGACACCTGAAACATTGGTCGCATCGGCTGTTCTTAAGATGGATCCTAAGTTGTGAGGATCAGTTAGGCCATCCAGAATCAATAGAAGTGGATTTTCTTCTTGGCGCGTTTGGGCAAGGATGTGATCCAGCTCACTATAGGTAAATTCAGATACTCGTAGAACAAAACCTTGGTGGACAGCACCTTCAGTCATCTCAGAGAGGGATTTTTTTGCAGTCCAAGAAATGGACACCTTCTTTTCTGTAGCCAGTTCCTTGACTTTCTCAACGTTCTTACCTCGGAGATCTTCTTGGAGGTAGAGTTTGTTTCCAGTATTTGCAAGGAGGGCTTCGGTAACGGCGTGGACGCCATAGACAATATCATTTGTTTTCATGCCTCTATTATAACACAAAACCCCGTCTTGCAACGGGATTTTCTTTATTCTAGAATCAGTAAACCATCTTTAACTGCAAATGGGTCTTTTTCATTGATACGATCGTAAAACATGATGCCGTTTATGTGGTCAATTTCATGTTGAACAACAATGGAGTTATAACCTTTAAGTTTGATACGGTGTTTTTCCCCATCTTTGTCAAAGTAGTCAACAGTAACGCGGGCATGGCGAACAACATAGCCAGGCACGTTACGGTCCACAGACAGGCAACCTTCTCCTTCACCAAGAGCAGCGTCTTGAACAGAGTGAGAGACGATTTTTGGATTGTACATAATAGCTTGCAAGTCGTAAGCTTCCTGAGGAGTTTCGCCTTCTTCGACAATATTAGGCACCAAAACAGCGATAATGCGTTTTGAGATATCTAATTGAGGAGCAGCAAGACCAACACCACCTCGGAGTCCCATCTTTTCAGCCATGACAGGATCTTGGGAATGTTTGAGGAATTGCATCATCTTTTCGCCAAGAATAATTTCTTGATCAGATAGAGGGAAAGTAACTTCCTCAGCAACCGCGCGTAGGGTAGGATTCCCTTCACGGATAATATCGTTCATATCAATTAAGTGAGCAGCTTTTGTAATACGTTCTATTGCAGACATTTTCTCTCCTTTCATTACCTCTACATGATAACACAAAATGACAAGGATTGAAAGTATTACGGCATCGAGCTTTTATAGAAAATGTCTAGTAGGTTCGATTCAATTGTGAAAGAATTACTTATCTGTGATATAATAAAAAGAAAAGGCTTGCATTAGAAAGTAGGGAGAATGAAGATGCAGAGAAGACAAGATAGATATAAACGTGGACCAGTTTTTCATTTTGTGAGAGGCTTTGTAAACTTTTTTAGGAGTTATCGCAAGTGGAGCAATAAGGGATTTGTGGCGATACTCTTGCTAGCAGTTGTTTTATCAATGGGCTTGGTCTTGTTGTTTGAAAGCTTCCAAGGAATCCCCTTAACCAGTCAAAAAAAGGATACCATTTCTCAAGAAGCAAATAAGACCAATCAAAATGCTAAAGATCAGGACGAGGAAAAAACTGCAAGAATTATGGCTAACGGGGACCTCCTCTATCACATTCCTATCTATCGTTCTGCCTTAAAAGAAGATGGAACCTATGATTTTCATGAAAATTTTGATTATGTGAAACCATGGCTCAAACAAGCAGACCTGATTATAGGCGACTTTGAAGGTACGGTAAACAAGGACCACTATTTGGCTGGTTATCCTCTTTTTAATGCACCTGGCGAAGTCATGGATGCCATCAAGGATGCAGGTTATCAAGTGCTAGACTTGGCGCATAACCATATTCTAGATTCACAAATAGAAGGTGTGGTCTCAACAGCAGATGCTATTGAGAAGGCAGGAATGACACCTATTGGAGTATATACGCATGAGTCCCGTGATCAAGCTCCACTCGTTATCAAGGAAGTGAACGGCATCAAGGTTGCACTTTTAGCCTATTCTTATGGATTTAATGGAATTGAGCAAAGTATTTCCCAAGAAGACTATAACCGCTATCTTTCAGACCTAAATGAAGACAAGATGAAGGCTGAAATTGAACGAGCAGAGCAGGAAGCAGATATCACCATTATCATGCCTCAGATGGGTGTGGAGTATCGATTGGAACCAACTGAAGAACAAAAAGTTCTTTATCACAAGATGATTGATTGGGGAGCGGATATTATCTTTGGAGGGCATCCTCACGTTGTAGAACCATCTGAAACAGTTGAAAAAGATGGGGATAAGAAACTCATTATCTATTCAATGGGGAACTTCATTTCCAATCAACGAATTGAAACCATGCAAGATGAAGAGAATGCTAAGTGGACAGAGCGTGGCGTGCTCATGGATGTGACTATTAAGAAAAAAGCAGGTAAGACGACAATCGAAACTGCCAAAGCGCATCCTTCTTGGGTAAACCGTACACCGAAAGGAACCTATTCTCCAGAAGGTTATCCACTCTTCCTTTACCAAACTTATATCTTAGAAGATTTTATCGAGGGTGGTAGTCATCGTGATCAGTTAGATGAAGCGACTAAGGAACGAATTGATACAGCCTATAAAGAAATGAACGAACATGTGGGATTGAAGTGGGATTAGTTTGAATCCAGAGGAAAGTAAATGACGATTAAGGTAATTGCAACAGATATGGATGGGACCTTGCTGGATGCTAGAGGCCAGCTTGATATTCCACGCTTGGAAAAGATTTTAGATCAGTTGGATCAAAGGGGTATTCGTTTTGTCATCGCGACGGGCAATGAAATTCACCGCATGAGGCAACTACTGGAGTACTTGGTCGATCGAGTGGTTTTGGTTGTTGCTAATGGTGCTCGTATTTTTGAAAACAATGAACTGATTCAGGCCCAGACTTGGGATGATGCTATTGTCGACAAGGCTTTGGCTCATTTCAAGGATCGAGCGTGTCAGGACCAGTTTGTTGTAACGGGGATGAAGGGTGGTTTCGTCAAAGAAGGTACCATTTTTACAGATCTTGAAAGTTTTATGACTCCAGAAATGATTGAAAAATTCTATCAACGGATGCAGTTTGTGGATGAGTTAACCTCTGACCTCTTTGGTGGTGTGCTCAAGATGAGTATGGTTGTTGGTGAGGAACGGTTGAATTCGGTCTTGGAAGAAATCAATGATCTCTTTGATGGCCGTGTTCGGGCTGTATCGAGCGGCTATGGTTGCATTGATATCCTTCAAGCTGGGATTCATAAAGCATGGGGCTTGGAAGAATTACTCAAGCGTTGGGAATTGGACCCCCAACAAATCATGGCTTTTGGTGACAGTGAAAATGATGTTGAAATGCTTGAAATGGCTGGAATTGCCTATGCGATGGAAAATGCTGATGATAAAGCCAAAGCTGTGGCTACTGCTCTAGCGCCAGCCAACAGCCAAGGCGGAGTTTATCAAGTCTTGGAAAACTGGTTAGAAAAAGGAGAATGAAGTGGCAGTACAGTTATTAGAAAATTGGTTACTAAAGGAACAAGAAAAAATCCAAACCAAGTATCGTCACTTAAATCAGGTTTCTGTTGTAGAGCCAGACATTCTTTTTATTGGGGATTCCATTGTCGAATATTATCCTCTGCAGGAACTATTTGGGACTTCAAAGACGATTGTCAATCGAGGTATTCGAGGTTATCAGACAGGGCTGTTACTAGAGAATCTAGATGCGCATCTGTACGGTGGAGCAGTAGATAAAATTGTCCTTTTGATTGGGACAAATGATATCGGAAAAGATGTTCCAGTGAATGAGGCTCTCAATAATCTCGAAGCTATCATACAATCCATTGCTCGCGATTATCCATTGACTGAGATTAAATTGCTTTCTATTTTGCCAGTCAATGAGGGAGAGGAGTACAAGCAGACAGTCTATATCCGCACGAATGAAAAAATTCAGAAATGGAATCAAGCCTATCAAGAGCTTGCTTCTGCCTATATGCAGGTAGAATTTGTGCCAGTTTTTGATAGTTTGATAGACCAAGAAGGTCAACTCAAAAAAGATTATACAACTGATGGGTTGCACCTTAGTGTTCCCGGTTATCATGTTTTGACAAAATCTTTGAAAGACTATCTTTTGTAGTTAATTGCTTTCCTTTTTGCATTTTTGAGTTAGATAAGGTATAATGGTTTTATTGTCTTTTGGGGTCGTTACGGATTCGACAGGCATTATGAGGCATATTTTGCGACTCGTGTGGCGACGTAAACGCTCAGTTAAATATAACTGCAAAAAATAACACTTCTTACGCTCTAGCTGCCTAAAAACCAGCAGGCGTGACCCGATTTGGATTGCTCGTGTTCAATGACAGGTCTTATTATTAGCGAGATACGATCAAACTTTGTCTAGCAGTTTGGTAAGAGATTTATAGGCTCGCAGTTCCTAGGCTTGAGTTATGTGTCGAGGAGCTGTTAAAACAATACATAATCTATGGTTGTAGACAAATATGTTAGCAGGTGTTTGGACGTGGGTTCGACTCCCACCGGCTCCATTGATAATTTACATTGTTTTGTAAATCTTTCTAAAACGTTGTTTTTACAACGTTTTTTATTTTATTCTTTGGTATTCTTTTGCAAAAAGAATACAACATTTGTTGTATCCTAAATATTAAATCAAGTCCTGAATTTTCTTAAGTTTTTATCATATTTTCTGTTATAATTAAGGTGCCTTAAGAAAAATAATGAAAAAACTAAATGTTTTTCATATAGTTTTCATTGTTTTAATAGTTTAAAGTCAATCTTATTTTTCTCTAATAGAAAATAATGAAAAAGTAGGTTTAGAAAGAGGTAAGTATCTATGTCTTCTCATAAAAAAGTGTCACTCTCTGAGATTAATCAATCTATCGATACTCCAAATAACAATCATTTCTGGCAAAATTTAAATGCCTTTTTAGGTCCAGGTGCCCTTGTCGCAGTTGGTTATATGGATCCAGGAAACTGGATAACCAGTGTGGTTGGAGGTGCATCCTATAAGTACAGTCTCTTATTTGTCATCTTGATTTCATCACTCATTGCTATGCAGCTTCAGCAGATGGCAGGAAAGCTTGGAATTGTAACTCAAATGGACTTGGCTCAAGCAACGGGTCATCATTCACCCAAATGGCTTCGTTATAGCTTATGGGTGATTTTGGAGTTGGCCTTGATGGCGACAGATCTGGCAGAAGTTCTAGGTTCAGCGATTGCTCTCAATCTTCTCTTTAAGATTCCGATTATGATAGCAATTCTCTTGACCGTGTTGGATGTTTTTCTCTTATTGCTTCTGATGAAATTTGGCTTTAAGAAGATTGAAGCTATTGTGACAACACTGATTTTAACCATTCTAGCAATTTTTACCTATCTGGTAGCTTTGTCACATCCAAGCTTCCAAGGAATCGTTGAGGGTTATCTACCGAATGCAACCTTATTTGAAAGTCCCTTGCCAGGGCATGAAAGTCAATTAACCTTGGCACTAGGGATCGTGGGAGCAACGGTTATGCCCCATAACCTCTATTTGCATTCTTCCTTGTCACAAACTCGGAAAATCAATCACAAGGACAAGAATGATGTTCGAAAAGCCGTGCGCTTTATGACCTGGGATTCAAATCTCCAATTATCCTTGGCCTTTGTGGTTAACTCCCTTCTATTAATTCTCGGGGCGGCTCTCTTTTTCGGCCATGCATCTGAGATTTCTGCCTTCTCTCAAATGTATAATGCCTTGCAGGATTCTACTATTGCAGGAGCTATAGCTAGCTCGACCTTATCAACCTTGTTTGCCTTGGCTTTATTAGCCAGTGGTCAAAATTCGACAATTACGGGTACCTTGACTGGACAAATCGTTATGGAAGGTTTCTTGCATATGAGATTACCTCAATGGTTCATTCGTTTGGCAACTCGTCTCTTTGCCTTGTTGCCTGTCATGATTGTAGCGGTTCTGTTTGGTCATCAGGAAAAAACATTAGATCAGTTATTGGTTTATTCACAAGTCTTTCTTTCGATTGCTCTTCCATTTTCAATCTTCCCACTGATTTATCTAACTTCTAAGAAATCACTGATGGGAGAATTTACCAATGCCAAATGGAATACCATCCTTGGCTATATCGTTTCCATTATCTTAACAATTCTCAATGTGAAATTGTTATTTGATATTTTCTAAGAAATTCACCCGAGTTATAAAACAAGCATATAAGAAAAAAGATACCCAAGATTTCTTGGGTATCTTTTTTAAAATAAACGGAAGACATGGGATTCGAACCCACGCACGCTGTTACACGCCTACCGCGTTTCCAACACGGCCTCTTAAGCCTCTTGAGTAATCTTCCAATACTTACTCAAATAGTCTACCATAAAGGCTCTTATCTTGCAATAAAAATTTTGGAAATAAGAAAAATGATAGATTTTGAAAGAAAATGACAAAAAGCGCTTGACTTTGAAAGAAAGTGTGATAGAATGAATAGTGTAAACGATAACAGGAGGTGATTCAGTGTTAAAAACAGAGCGGAAGCAACTGATTTTAGAGGAGTTAAATCAACATCATGTAGTTTCTCTAGAAAAATTAGTTAGTTTGTTAGAAACGTCAGAATCAACGGTTCGAAGAGATTTGGATGAGTTGGAAGCGGAAAACAAGCTTCGTCGCGTGCATGGTGGAGCAGAATTGCCCCATTCCTTGCAGGAAGAAGAAACCATTCAAGAAAAATCTGTCAAAAACCTTCAAGAAAAGAAGTTGCTGGCTCAGAAGGCAGCCTCTCTCATCAAGGAACAAGATGTCATCTTTATCGATGCTGGAACAACAACTGCTTTTTTGATTCATGAATTGGTCAATAAGAATATTACTGTTGTGACAAATTCGATTCACCATGCCGCTCAGTTGGTTGAAAAGCAGATTCCAACTGTCATGGTTGGAGGAAGTGTCAAGATGGCGACAGATGCTAGTATCGGGGGCGTTGCTCTTAACCAGATTAACCAATTGCACTTTGACCGTGCCTTTATCGGGATGAATGGTGTGGACGATGGTTATTATACGACTCCTGATATGGAAGAGGGAGCTGTGAAGCGTGCTATTTTAGAAAATGCCAAACAGACCTATGTCTTGGTGGATTCGTCTAAAATTGGACAAACTTGCTTTGCCAAGGTAGCACCACTCAAACGAGCTATTGTTATCACAAGTCAAGGGCATGAGCTCTTGCAGGCTATTAAGGAGAAAACGGAGGTAATAGAAGTATGATTTATACAGTCACACTCAATCCATCCATTGACTATATCGTTCGTTTGGAACAAGTCCAAGTCGGTAGTGTCAATCGTATGGACAGTGATGATAAGTTTGCTGGTGGGAAAGGAATTAATGTCAGTCGTGTCTTGAAGCGCTTAGATATTCAAAATACAGCGACTGGATTTATCGGAGGTTTTACTGGTAAATTTATCACAGATACTTTGGTAGAGGAAGAAATCGAGTCACGTTTTGTCCAAGTGGCAGAAGATACTCGTATCAATGTTAAAATCAAAGCGGATCAAGAAACAGAAATCAACGGAACGGGTCCAAACGTGGAACCAGCTCAGTTAGAAGAATTGAAAGCTATTTTGTCTAGTCTGACTGCAGATGATACGGTGGTGTTTGCGGGTTCAAGTGCTAAGAATCTTGGTAATGTTATCTACAAGGACTTGATTGCCTTGACTCGTCAGACAGGTGCGCAGGTAGTCTGTGACTTTGAAGGACAGACCTTGATTGATAGTTTGGATTACCAACCACTTTTGGTCAAACCAAACAATCACGAACTTGGAGATATCTTTGGAGTGAAACTCGAAAATTTAGATGAAATCGAGAAATATGCTCGTCAGTTACTAGCTAAAGGCGCTCAAAACGTCATTATCTCTATGGCTGGTGATGGTGCCCTTCTTGTCACATCTGAGGGAGCTTACTTTGCTAAACCTATCAAGGGAACAGTTAAAAATTCAGTTGGGGCCGGTGATTCTATGGTCGCTGGATTTACAGGTGAATTTGTCAAATCTAAAGATGCAGTAGAATCCTTCAAATGGGGAGTAGCTTGCGGAACAGCAACGACCTTCTCAGATGACTTGGCAACGGCAGAATTTATAAAAGAAACATATGAAAAAGTTGAGGTAGAAAAACGATGAAAATTCAAGACCTATTGAGAAAAGATGTCATGTTGCTGGATTTGCAGGCAACTGAAAAAAATGCTGTCATCGAAGAGATGATTAATAGTTTGGTAGATCACGGTTATGTGACAGACTTTGAAACCTTTAAAGAAGGAATTTTGGCGCGTGAAGCTTTGACTTCTACTGGTTTGGGTGATGGTATCGCAATGCCTCACAGTAAAAATGCTGCTGTCAAAAAAGCGACTGTTCTCTTTGCTAAGTCAAACAAGGGTGTTGATTATGAGAGTTTGGATGGACAAGCAACTGACCTCTTCTTCATGATTGCAGCTCCAGAAGGTGCCAATGACACCCACTTGGCAGCATTGGCAGAATTGTCTCAATACTTGATGAAAGATGGTTTTGCTGACAAACTTCGTCAAGTAACATCAGCTGACCAAGTTATCGAACTTTTTGACAAAGCTTCCGAAAAAACTGAAGAGCCTGTTCAAGCACCTGCTAATGACTCTGATGAGTTTATCGTTGCTGTTACAGCTTGTACAACAGGTATTGCCCACACTTACATGGCTCAAGAAGCCCTTCAAAAAGTGGCTGCTGAAATGGGTGTTGGAATAAAGGTCGAAACCAACGGTGCTAGCGGTGTTGGTAACCAACTAACTGCGGAAGACATTCGTAAGGCTAAAGCTGTTATCATTGCAGCAGACAAGGCCGTTGAAATGGATCGTTTCGATGGCAAACCATTGATCAATCGTCCAGTTGCTGACGGTATCCGTAAGACAGAAGAGTTAATTAACTTGGCTCTTTCAGGAGAAGCGGAAGTCTACCGTGCAGCTAATGGTGCAAAAGCTGCAACAGCCTCTAACGAAAAACAAATCCTTGGTGGTGCCTTCTACAAACACTTGATGAGTGGTGTATCGCAAATGTTGCCATTTGTTATTGGCGGTGGGATCATGATTGCCCTTGCCTTCTTGATTGACGGTGCTTTGGGGGTTCCAAATGAAAATCTTGGTAATCTTGGTTCCTACCATGAGCTAGCTTCTATGTTCATGAAAATTGGTGGAGCTGCCTTTGGTTTGATGCTTCCAGTCTTTGCAGGTTATGTTGCCTACTCTATCGCTGAAAAACCAGGTTTGGTAGCAGGTTTCGTGGCTGGTGCTATTGCCAAAGAAGGTTTTGCCTTTGGTAAAATTCCTTATGCTGCAGGTGGTGAAGCAACTTCAACTCTTGCAGGTGTCTCATCTGGTTTCCTAGGTGCCCTTGTTGGTGGATTTATCGCAGGTGCCTTGATTCTTGATATCAAGAAATACGTTAAAGTTCCTCGTTCACTTGAAGGTGCAAAGTCAATCCTTCTCTTGCCACTTCTTGGGACAATCTTGACAGGATTTGTCATGCTAGCTGTTAACATCCCAATGGCAGCAATCAACACTGCTATGAATGACTTCCTAGGCGGTCTTGGAGGAGGTTCAGCTGTCCTTCTTGGTATCGTTCTTGGAGGAATGATGGCTGTTGATATGGGTGGACCAGTTAATAAAGCAGCCTATGTCTTTGGTACAGGTACGCTTGCAGCGACTGTTTCCTCAGGTGGTTCTGTAGCCATGGCAGCAGTTATGGCGGGAGGAATGGTTCCACCACTTGCAATCTTTGTTGCAACTCTTCTTTTCAAAGATAAATTTACTAAGGAAGAACGCAACTCTGGTTTGACAAACATCATCATGGGCTTGTCATTTATCACTGAGGGAGCAATTCCATTTGGTGCCGCTGACCCAGCTCGTGCGATCCCAAGTTTCATCCTTGGTTCAGCAGTAGCAGGTGGACTCGTTGGTCTTACTGGTATCAAACTTATGGCGCCACACGGAGGAATCTTCGTTATCGCCCTTACTTCAAATGCTCTTCTTTACCTCGTTTCTGTCTTAGTAGGAGCAATTGTAAGTGGTGTAGTCTATGGTTACCTACGCAAACCACAAGCATAAAACTTAGATAGAAAATGAAAAGATTGGACCGTTTGGTGCAGTCTTTTTCTCTTTCCGAAATGCCTGTGAAATATGGTATAATAGAAGAATGGGAAACAAGAATACAAGTAAAACAAGACGGAGACCGTCTAAAGCAGAACTCGAAAGAAAAGAAGCGATTCAACGAATGTTGATTTCGTTGGGAATCGCGCTTTTATTGATTTTCGCAGCCTTCAAATTAGGGGCTGCAGGTATCACCCTTTACAATCTAATTCGCTTGCTGGTGGGTAGCCTAGCTTATCTGGCAATATTTGGCATCCTACTCTATCTCTTCTTTTTCAAGTGGATACGAAAACAGGAAGGCCTCCTATCTGGCTTTTTCACCATATTTGCAGGTTTGCTCTTGATTTTTGAGGCCTATTTAGTTTGGAAATATGGTTTGGACAAGTCGGTCCTAAAAGGAACCATGGCGCAGGTTGTGACGGATTTGACTGGTTTTCGAACGACTAGTTTTGCTGGAGGGGGCTTGATTGGGGTCGCTCTTTATATTCCAACCGCCTTTCTCTTTTCAAATATCGGCACTTACTTTATTGGTTCTATCTTGATTTTAGCAGGCGCTCTCCTAATCAGTCCTTGGTCTGTTTACGATATTGCGGAATTTTTCAGTAGAGGCTTTGCTAAATGGCGGGAAGGGCATGAGCGTCGAAAAGAGGAACGCTTTGTCAAACAAGAAGAAAAAGCTCGCCAAAAGGCTGAGGAAGAGGCTAGATTAGAACAAGAAGAAGCTGAAAAAGCCTTACTCGATTTGCCTCCTGTTGATATGGAAACGGGTGAAATTCTGACAGAAGATGTTGTGCTTGACGTTCCACCTATTCCAGAAGAAGAGTGGGTGGAACCAGAAATCATCCTGCCTCAAGCTGAACTTGAATTCGCTGAACAGGAAGATGGCTCAGATGATGAAGACGTACAGGTCGATTTTTCTGCTAAGGAGGCCCTTGAATACAAACTTCCAAGCTTACAACTCTTTGCCCCAGATAAACCAAAGGACCAGTCTAAAGAAAAGAAAATCGTCCGAGAAAACATCAAAATCCTAGAAGAAACCTTTGCTAGCTTCGGTATCAAGGTAACAGTTGAACGGGCCGAAATTGGGCCATCAGTGACCAAGTATGAAGTCAAGCCAGCAGTGGGTGTAAGGGTCAACCGCATCTCCAATCTCGCAGATGACCTCGCTCTAGCCTTGGCGGCCAAGGATGTCCGAATCGAAGCACCTATCCCAGGGAAATCTTTAGTGGGAATCGAAGTACCTAACTCTGAGATTGCGACAGTTTCTTTCCGAGAACTATGGGAACAATCTCAAACGAAAGCAGAAAATCTCTTGGAAATTCCTTTAGGGAAGGCAGTTAATGGCACCGCAAGAGCTTTTGACCTTTCAAAAATGCCTCATTTGCTCGTCGCAGGTTCAACGGGTTCAGGGAAGTCAGTAGCTGTTAATGGTATTATTGCTAGCATTCTCATGAAGGCAAGACCAGACCAAGTCAAATTTATGATGGTTGACCCCAAGATGGTTGAGTTATCTGTTTACAATGATATCCCCCATCTCTTAATTCCAGTTGTGACCAATCCACGCAAGGCCAGCAAGGCTCTGCAAAAGGTTGTGGATGAGATGGAAAACCGTTATGAACTCTTTGCCAAGGTGGGAGTTCGTAACATTGCAGGTTTTAATGCCAAGGTAGAAGAGTTCAATGCCCAGTCTGAGTACAAGCAGGTTCCGCTACCGCTCATTGTCGTGATTGTGGATGAGTTGGCTGACCTCATGATGGTAGCCAGCAAGGAAGTGGAAGATGCTATCATTCGTCTCGGACAGAAGGCGCGTGCTGCAGGTATCCACATGATTCTTGCAACCCAGCGCCCATCCGTTGATGTCATTTCTGGTCTGATCAAGGCCAATGTTCCTTCTCGTGTCGCTTTCGCAGTTTCATCAGGAACAGATTCCCGTACGATTTTGGATGAAAATGGAGCGGAAAAACTGCTTGGTCGAGGTGACATGCTCTTTAAACCGATTGATGAAAACCACCCAGTTCGTCTCCAAGGCTCCTTTATCTCGGATGATGATGTCGAGCGCATTGTGAACTTCATCAAGGCTCAGGCAGATGCGGACTACGATGAGAGTTTTGATCCAGGTGAGGTTTCTGAAAATGAAGGTGAATTTTCAGATGGTGAAACTGGTGGAGATCCGCTTTTTGAAGAAGCCAAGGCTTTGGTCATTGAGACCCAGAAAGCTAGTGCGTCCATGATTCAGCGTCGTTTATCAGTTGGATTTAACCGTGCGACCCGCCTTATGGAAGAACTCGAAATGGCAGGTGTCATTGGTCCAGCTGAAGGTACCAAACCAAGAAAAGTATTGCAACAATAAAAAAATAGCTTCTTTCCAAGTTTGGAGGGAAGCTATTTTACTGGCTATTGATTGGTATTATTTTCTGAATTTGGAGTATTGGACTGTTTTTCATTTTCAGTAGTAGGCTTACTTGGAGCAGGAGTAGTAGATTCCTGAGTCGCTACTTTCTGCTCTTCTTTTTTCTCTTCCTTGACGCTAGATTTTGGTGTTTCCTCTTGCTGTGTTTTTTCTTGAGAAGTGTTATTTTCCTTATTGGGACTAGTGTTTTCCTGAGGGGATTCCTTTTGAATTTCTTTGACAATTGTTGTCGTCTGGCTTGTCGTAGGTTCTTTTTTAGTATTTTTATTATTATCCAAGGCGTTCATGATAGTGATACTTGCAGTAATTAAGCCAAGGATACTACCGATAGTGGCAACAGTTTTTTGAAAGACCGTAAAGCCTTTTTTGATGTGTTCTGTTTTTGGTTTTAAAGTTCTACGATAATTAGACATATATTCTCTCCTTTAATTAAAATTTATTATACCGCATTTCTTTAAAAAAATCTTAAAAAAAGAGGAATTGCCCTTTCTTGTCGCAGACTCCGTTTCATGATACAATAGAAGGAGTGATTTTAGAAAGCGTGAGAAAACATGATTTACTTTGATAATTCGGCGACGACCAAGCCCTATCCTGAAGCCCTTGAAACTTATATGCAGGTCGCTTCAAAAATTTTAGGAAATCCATCTAGTCTCCATCGTTTGGGAGACCAGGCAACACGAATCTTAGATGCTTCTCGCCAACAGATTGCAGATTTAATCGGTAAGAAAAGCGATGAAATCTTCTTTACTTCTGGTGGGACAGAAGGAGATAACTGGGTCATCAAGGGTGTGACCTTTGAAAAGGCTCAGTTTGGAAAACACATCATTGTATCAGCCATTGAACATCCGGCAGTCAAAGAGTCAGCCCTCTGGTTGAAAAGTCAAGGATTTGAAGTAGATTTTGCTCCAGTTGATAACAAAGGATTTGTAGATGTTGAAGCGTTATCAGATTTGATAAGACCTGATACGACCCTCGTTTCCGTCATGGCTGTGAACAATGAAATCGGCTCGATTCAACCTATTCAAGCTATTTCAGAACTATTGGCAGACAAGCCAACTATTTCCTTCCACGTTGATGCGGTTCAGGCACTTGCCAAGATTCCGACTGAAAAGTATCTGACAGAACGAGTGGATTTTGCGACTTTCTCTAGTCACAAGTTTCACGGAGTTCGAGGTGTTGGATTTGTCTATATCAAGTCTGGCAAGAAGATTACGCCTCTGTTGACTGGTGGTGGTCAGGAGCGTGATTATCGTTCAACAACTGAAAATGTGGCAGGAATTGCAGCGACAGCCAAGGCTCTCCGTTTGTCTATGGAAAAGCTAGGTTTCTTTACTAGCAAGACTGGGCAGATGAAGGCAGTGATTCGCCAAGCCCTTCTGGACTATCCAGATATTTTTGTCTTTTCAGATGAGGAAGACTTTGCCCCTCATATTCTGACTTTTGGAATCAAGGGTGTTCGCGGTGAAGTCATTGTTCATGCCTTTGAAGACTATGATATTTTTATTTCTACGACTTCTGCTTGTTCGTCCAAGGCTGGAAAACCTGCAGGTACTTTGATTGCCATGGGAGTGGATAAAGATAAGGCCCAGTCAGCTGTGCGTCTTAGCCTAGACCTTGAAAATGATATGAGTCAGGTCGAGCAGTTTTTGACCAAGTTAAAATTGATTTACAATCAAACTAGAAAAGTAAGATAGGAGCATTCATGCAATATTCAGAAATTATGATTCGCTACGGAGAGCTGTCAACCAAAGGTAAAAACCGTATGCGTTTCATCAATAAACTTCGCAATAATATTTCAGACGTTTTGTCTATCTATCCCCAAGTTAAGGTAACGGCAGATCGTGATCGTGCTCACGCTTACCTCAATGGAGCAGATTACACAGCAGTAGCAGAATCACTCAAACAAGTCTTCGGGATTCAAAACTTTTCTCCCGTTTATAAGGTCGAAAAATCTGTTGCGACGCTTAAGTCTGCTGTCCAAGAGATTATGCAGGACATCTACAAGGATGGCATGACCTTTAAAATTTCTAGCAAGCGTAGCGACCACAACTTTGAGTTGGATAGTCGTGAACTCAACCAAACACTTGGAGGGGCTGTATTCGAAGCCATTCCAAATGTGCAAGCTCAAATGAAAAATCCAGATATTAATCTTCAGATAGAAATCCGTGAAGAGGCAGCCTATCTTTCTTATGAAACCATTCGTGGGGCTGGTGGTTTGCCAGTTGGAACTTCAGGTAAAGGGATGCTTATGTTGTCAGGAGGGATTGATTCACCTGTAGCAGGTTATCTTGCTTTGAAGCGTGGGGTGGATATTGAGGCTGTTCACTTTGCCAGCCCACCTTATACTAGTCCAGGCGCTCTCAAGAAAGCCCAAGATTTGACCCGTAAATTAACAAAGTTTGGTGGAAATATCCAATTTATCGAAGTTCCTTTTACAGAGATTCAAGAGGAAATCAAAGCTAAAGCGCCAGAAGCTTACTTGATGACTCTAACTCGTCGCTTTATGATGCGTATTACGGACCGTATTCGTGAGGTACGAAATGGTTTGGTTATTATCAATGGGGAAAGTCTTGGTCAAGTCGCTAGCCAAACCCTTGAAAGCATGCAGGCTATCAATGCCGTTACCAACACTCCCATCATCCGTCCAGTTGTAACCATGGATAAGTTGGAAATCATTGATATTGCACAAGAAATCGATACCTTTGACATTTCAATCCAGCCATTTGAGGATTGCTGTACGATTTTTGCGCCAGATCGTCCAAAAACCAATCCTAAGATAAAGAATGCGGAGCAGTATGAAGCTCGTATGGATGTTGAAGGTTTAGTTGAGCGAGCAGTGTCTGGAATCATGATTACTGAGATTACACCGCAGGCTGAAAAAGATGAAGTCGATGACTTGATTGACAATCTTCTCTAATCAGAAAATCCAAAAGAATTTAGAAAAATAGATGAAAAAGTTAGTTTTTAATTCCAAAAGTGGAAGCAAAACTAACTTTTTTTCTATAATTGTGATATAATAAAATAAAATTTTGAATATAGAGAGTTTTCTGACAATGAATCAATCCTACTTTTATTTAAAAATGAAAGAACACAAACTCAAGGTTCCTTATACAGGTAAGGAACGTCGTGTACGTGTTCTTCTGCCTAAAGATTATGAGAAAGACACGGACCGTTCCTATCCCGTTGTTTACTTTCATGACGGGCAAAATGTTTTTTATAGCAAGGAGTCTTTCATTGGCCATTCATGGAAGATTATCCCAGCTATTAAGCGTAATCCTGATATCAGTCGCATGATTGTCATTGCCATTGACAATGATGGTATGGGGCGGATGAATGAGTATGCGGCTTGGAAGTTCCAAGAATCTCCTATTCCGGGGCAGCAGTTTGGCGGTAAGGGCGTGGAGTATGCCGAGTTTGTTATGGAGGTGGTCAAGCCATTTATCGATGAGACCTACCGTACCAAAGCTGACCGCCAGCATACGGCTATGATTGGGTCTTCACTAGGAGGCAATATTACCCAGTTTATCGGTTTGGAATACCAAGACCAAATTGGATGTCTCGGGGTCTTTTCATCTGCTAACTGGCTCCATCAAGAAGCCTTTAATCGCTATATTGAACGCAAGAAACTATCGCCTGACCAGCGTATCTTTATCTATGTTGGAACTGAAGAAGCAGATGATACGGACAAGACCCTGATGGCTGGTAATATCAAACAAGCATATATCGATTCGTCTCTTCGCTATTACCATGATTTGATAGCAGGTGGGGTACACTTAGATAATCTTGTCTTGAAAGTTCAATCTGGTGCCATCCATAGTGAAATCCCTTGGTCGGAGAATTTACCAGACTGTCTGAGATTTTTTTCAGAGAAATGGTAAGTTAGAAAAGGAGAAAGCCAATGCATATTGAAAACCTTAGCCACTGGAGTGGCAATCTTAACCGTGAAATGTACCTTAATCGTTATGGACATGCAGGGACTCCAGTTGTGGTCTTTGCTTCATCAGGTGGTAGTCACAACGAATACTATGATTTTGGCATGATTGATGCCTGTGCTTCCTTTATCGAGGAAGGCCGTGTCCAGTTCTTTACCTTGTCCAGTGTAGATAGTGAGAGCTGGTTGGCCACATGGAAAAATGGGCACGACCAAGCGGAAATGCACCGTGCCTATGAACGCTATGTGATTGATGAGGCCATTCCTTTTATCAAGCATAAGACAGGTTGGTTTGATGGTATGATGACGACAGGTTGCTCCATGGGCGCCTACCATGCAGTCAACTTTTTTCTCCAACATCCAGATGTTTTTACAAAGGTGATTGCTCTTAGTGGTGTTTACGATGCACGTTTCTTTGTCGGCGATTACTACAATGACGATGCTATTTACCAAAACTCGCCAGTAGATTATATCTGGAATCAGAATGACGGCTGGTTTATTGACCGTTATCGTCAGGCAGAGATTGTGCTGTGTACGGGTCTTGGTGCCTGGGAACAAGACGGTCTACCATCTTTCTACAAGCTTAAAGAAGCCTTTGACCAGAAACAAATTCCAGCCTGGTTTGCTGAATGGGGACACGATGTCGCCCACGACTGGGAATGGTGGCGCAGACAAATGCCTTATTTCCTTGGAAATCTCTATTTATAAAAGGAGTTACCTATGAATTACCTTGTTATTTCTCCCTATTATCCGCAAAACTTTCAACAATTTACAATTGAGCTAGCTAATAAAGGCATCACAGTCTTGGGAATTGGTCAAGAACCATACGAGCAATTGGATGAACCTTTACGCAATAGCCTGACTGAGTATTTCCGTGTTGACAATCTTGAAAATGTAGACGAAGTCAAGCGCGCTGTTGCTTTTCTCTTTTATAAACATGGCCCGATTGATCGTATTGAATCCCATAATGAATACTGGCTAGAACTGGACGCAACACTCAGAGAACAATTCAATGTCTTTGGTGCCAAACCAGAGGATCTCAAAAAGACAAAATTTAAGTCTGAAATGAAGAAACTCTTCAAAAAAGCAGGTGTCCCAGTGGTACCTGGAGCTGTTATCAAGACGGAAGCAGATGTGGATCAAGCTGTGAATGAAATCGGCCTTCCAATGATTGCCAAACCTGACAATGGAGTGGGAGCAGCCGCGACCTTTAAGCTTGAGACAGAAGACGATATCAATCACTTCAAGACTGAGTGGGACCATTCAACCGTTTATTTCTTTGAAAAATTTGTCACTTCTAGCGAAATTTGTACCTTTGATGGTCTAGTGGATAAGGATGGAAAGATTGTCTTTTCAACGACCTTCGACTACGCCTATACACCGCTTGATCTCATGATTTACAAGATGGACAATTCCTACTACGTTCTCAAGGATATGGATCCTAAATTACGTAAATATGGTGAGGCAATTGTCAAAGAATTTGGTATGAAAGAACGGTTCTTCCATATTGAGTTCTTCCGTGAAGGGGATGATTACATCGCCATTGAGTACAATAACCGCCCTGCAGGTGGTTTTACCATTGATGTTTATAACTTTGCTCATTCTTTGGATCTTTATCGTGGCTATGCTGCTATTGTCGCAGGAGAAGAGTTCCCAGCGTCAGACTTTGAAGCTCAATATTGTTTAGCTACATCCCGTCGTGCAAATGCTCACTATGTTTATTCTGAGGAGGACTTGCTTGCCAAATACAGCCAGTATTTCAAGGTTAAAAAAATCATGCCAGCGGCCTTTGCGGAACTTCAAGGAGATTACCTTTATATGCTGACAACTCCGAGTCGACAAGAAATGGAGCAGATGATTGCAGATTTCGGACAACGTCAAGAATAAGAACTCTCGGATTAAGGAAATCCACCTCTTTAATCCTTTTGTTTCAATAAGAGAAATAAAACCGCTTTCCCATATATTCTTTTAGAAAACCTGTTGCTAAAAGATATAAAAATTGATAGAATAAGGATTGTCTAAAAAATTTTAAGGAGAATCTATCAAATGGATTTCACATGGGCAATTAAATATGCCACTGAATTTTTGGCCACTGCTATTTTGATCATTCTTGGAAATGGTGCAGTTGCCAACGTTGAACTTAAAGGTACGAAAGGTCACCAAAGTGGCTGGATCGTTATCGCTGTTGGTTATGGTATGGGGGTTATGATCCCAGCCTTGATGTTTGGTAACGTATCAGGTAACCACATTAACCCAGCCTTCACTCTTGGACTTGCGATCAGCGGTCTCTTCCCTTGGGCACAAGTTGCACCTTATATCATCGCACAAGTTTTGGGTGCTATCTTTGGTCAAGCCTTGGTTGTGGCAACACACCGCCCATACTACTTGAAAACTGAAAATCCAAACAACATCTTGGGTACTTTCTCAACCATTTCAAGTTTGGATAATGGTACAAAAGAATCACATTTTGCAGCAACTGTTAATGGTTTTGTAAATGAGTTTGTTGGTTCATTTGTTCTTTTCTTTGCAGCTCTTGGAATGACTAAAAACTTCTTTGGTGCTGAACTAGTATCAAAAGCACAAGCGGCTATTAATGCTCAAGTTGCACAAGCAACTACTCAAGGTCAAACCATTCCTCAAGAACAAGTAACAGCAGCACTTGACCAAGCTAAAGAACAAGTAGCACCATTTATGACATCTGGTCTTGGAATTGCTCACTTGGCACTAGGTTTCCTAGTTATGGCCTTGGTAACATCACTTGGTGGACCTACAGGACCTGCCTTGAACCCAGCCCGTGACTTGGGACCACGTCTCCTTCATGCTTTCCTTCCAAAATCAGTTCTTGGTGAGCACAAAGGTGATTCAAAATGGTGGTACTCTTGGGTACCAGTAGTAGCACCGATCGCAGCAGCAATTGCCGCAGTAGCTATCTTCAAATTCCTTTACCTATAAGAAATTGAAACCGAGGAAATCCTCGGTTTTTTAGATGAAATTTTACGAAAAAAAGGTAAATCTGAGCATAATTTCTTGTAAAAAATTCTAAAATCCTTTAAAATAAAAGAGTTGGAGGAATTTATGAATGTAAATCAGATTGTACGGATTATTCCTACTTTAAAAGTTAATAATAGAAAATTAAATGAAACATTTTATATAGAAACCCTTGGCATGAAGGCCTTGTTAGAAGAGTCAGCCTTTCTGTCACTAGGTGATCAAACAGGTCTAGAAAAGCTGGTTTTAGAAGAAGCTCCAAGTATGCGCACTCGTAAGGTAGAGGGAAGAAAAAAACTAGCTAGATTGATTGTCAAAGTGGAAAATCCCTTAGAAATTGAAGGACTCTTATCTAAAACAGATTCGATTCATCAATTATATAAGGGGCAGAATGGCTATGCTTTTGAAATTTACTCTCCAGAAGATGATTTGGTTTTGATTCATGCGGAAGATGATAGAGAAAGTCTAGTAGAAGTAGGAGAAAAACCTGAGTTTCAAACAGATTTGGAGTCAATTTCTTTAAGTAAATTTGAGATTTCTATGGAATTACATTTTCCAACTGATATCGAAAGTTTCTTGGAAGTATCTGAAATTGGGGAATCCCTTGATTTTATCCCAGCTCAGGGGCAAGATTTGACTGTGGACAATACGGTTACTTGGGACTTATCTATGCTCAAGTTCTTGGTCAATGAACTAGATATAGCAAGTATTTGCCAGAAGTTTGAGTCTACAGAATATTTTATTCCTAAGTCTGAAAAATTCTTCCTTGGTAAAGATAGAAATAATGTTGAATTGTGGTTTGAAGAAGTATGAAGTGGACCAAGATTATTAAAAAAATAGAAGAACAAATCGAGGCAGGGATTTATCCCGGAGCCTCTTTTGCGTATTTTAAGGACAATCAATGGACGGAGTTCTATTTAGGTCAGAGTGACCCAGAGCATGGCTTGCAGACTGAGGCAGGACTAGTTTATGACCTAGCTAGTGTTAGCAAGGTTGTTGGGGTTGGCACCGTTTTTACCTTCTTGTGGGAAAACGGTCAATTAGATATTGACAGACCAGTAGCCGATTTTTTACCTGAAAGTGATTATCCTGATATCACTATTCGTCAGCTCTTAACTCACGCTACAGACCTTGATCCGTTTATTCCCAATCGTGATCTTTTAACAGATTCAGAATTAAAGGAAGCGATGTTTCATCTCAACAGACGAAGCCATCCAGCCTTTCTTTATTCGGATGTCCATTTTTTACTTTTGGGCTTTATTTTGGAAAGAATCTTTAATCAAGACCTGGATGTAATTTTACAAGAACAAGTTTGGAAACCGTGGGGAATGACGGAAACTCAGTTTGGGCCTGTTGGGCTTGCTGTTCCAACAGTTAGAGGTGTCGAGGCAGGTCTGGTACATGATCCCAAGGCTCGCCTCCTAGGCAGACATGCAGGGAGTGCTGGTTTGTTTTCGACTGTAAAGGATTTACAAATCTTTTTAGAGAACTATTTAGCAGATGATTTTGCAAGAGATTTGAGTAAAAATTTTTCTCCTTTGGATGACAAGGAACGTTCTTTGGCATGGAATTTGGATGGAGATTGGCTAGACCATACGGGCTATACAGGTACCTTTATCATGTGGAATCGTCAGAATCAAGAAGCGGTCATTTTTCTATCGAATCGTACCTATGAAAAGGATGAGAGGGCTCAATGGATTGTAGACCGTAATCAAGTGATGGACTTGATTCGCAAAGAAGAGTAAGGAGAGACATGTCAAACAGTTTAAAAGGGACTCTATTAACAGTTGTGGCTGGGATTGCTTGGGGCTTGTCAGGAACGAGTGGCCAATACCTGATGGCACACGGAATTTCGGCTCTGGTTTTGACCAACTTGCGTCTTTTAATCGCTGGTGGAATTCTCATGCTCTTGGCTTATGCTACTGCAAAGGATAAAATGCTGGCCTTTTTAAAGGATAGAAAGAGTTTGCTGTCTCTTCTCATTTTTGCTCTAATTGGCCTCTTCCTCAATCAATTCGCCTATCTAACTGCTATTCAGGAGACCAATGCAGGAACCGCGACGGTGCTTCAGTATGTTTGTCCTGTCGGGATTTTAATTTATAGCTGTATCAAGGATAAGGTGGGGCCAACACTGGGAGAGATTGTTTCCATCATATTAGCCATCGGAGGGACCTTCCTGATCGCCACTCATGGGCAGTTGGACCAGTTATCTATGACACCTGCAGGTCTGTTCTGGGGTCTCTTTTCTGCTCTGACTTACGCCCTGTATATCATTTTGCCCATAGCCTTGATTAAGAAGTGGGGGAGCAGTTTGGTCATTGGTGTGGGAATGGTCATAGCAGGTTTAGTCGCCCTTCCTTTTACAGGAGTTCTACAGACTGCTATCCCAACTAGTCTTGATTTTCTCCTTGCATTTGCGGGCATTATCCTTATCGGTACTGTCTTTGCCTATACAGCCTTCTTAAAAGGAGCCAGTCTGATTGGACCGGTCAAGTCAAGCTTGTTGGCTTCTATTGAGCCAATTTCGGCGGTTTTCTTTGCCTTCCTAATTATGAATGAACAATTTTATCCTATTGATTTTCTTGGTATGGCCATGATATTAGTTTCTGTAACTCTGATTTCTTTAAAAGATTTATTGTTAGAGAAATATACAAAAAATGAAAGTAGATGATAACCGCTCTTAAAGAGGGGTTATTTTTACTAGTAAAAGTCTTTAAATCTAAATGAATTAATGAAATTTTATAAAAGTTTAAGCCTTTTTCATTAAAATATTTATATGAGTATAGAATACCTGGAGAAAATATGAATATTTTTAAAAAAATACATCCATTTAAACCTCTAAAATACTTGAGATGGTTTGACATTGTGATTATTACGATTATAATGTTTGGTCAGTTTATAATTCGTTCAACCGAGCTATTTTTAGCAAATACGTTTCCAACGGGTGCATCAGGTACAGTAGGGACAGTTAGACAGGCTGCAAGCGAGGGTGCGGCTTATTCTAGTAATTTTACCCTGCAAGCTATATTACTGACTGTGACCCTACTCTATCTTTTGATTCGAAATTATGATTTTAAACAGCTACCTATTCGCTGGAATTGGTCCATTATCTTTTGGGTTCCATTCATATTTACTTTAGTGGGACTGTTTGGAGACTTGGTTACAACTCTCACGGGTAAATATAATTACTTTAATCCAGCCCTTTTTGCCTATATAGATTTCACGCAAATAATAGGGAAGTTCTTAGCTCTCAGGCCGATAGCGATTGCCTATGCCTTGCTTAATGGATTTTATGAAGAGTTTTTCTTTCTAGGTTTATTGACTTCAGTGAAGGAAAAACACAAGTGGTTGGTTTTGCTTTATTCTACTATTATTCGTATTTCCTTCCACACCTATCAAGGATTAGTATGGGCTTTGGTGATTGGTGTAGTTTATGGCTTATTCTATTATTTCTTATACAAATATAAAGTTAAAAATCTCCTTCCATTCTTTCTCATGCATGCTTTAGCAGATATGTTTGGTTCTAGCCTGATCTATCTATTGGTTGCTTGGGGGACTTAAGAATCAGAAAAGTCCACTCAGTTTTCTGAGCAGACTTTTTGTGTCAAGATGTTTAGTCTTTATTTTCGTATGGCAAAATCAAGTTCAAGATGATTCCTGTCATGGCTGATAGAGCAGTACCTGAAAGTGTAACTGGACCGAGTTTAAGGATAGCTCCTCCAAGTCCAAGGACCAACATAGCGCTTGCGATGATTAGGTTTCGCATTTGACCAAAATCAACACGTTCTTTGATCAAGACTTTCAAACCGTTGCTTGCGATAACACCATAGAGAAGGATTGACATACCACCAAGTACAGCGTTTGGAATAGTTGAAATCAAGGCAGTGAATTTACCAAGGAAACTAAGGGCAATCGCGATGAAGGCAGCGTTACGGATAACTGAGACAGAAGCGATACGAGTCATACCGATAACCCCTGTATTTTCTCCGTAAGTTGTATTGGCTGGTCCACCAAGGAAGGCAGAAACAGAAGTTGCGATACCGTCACCAAGAAGAGTACGGTGAAGACCAGGTTCTTTCAAGAATTGACGGCCACAGATTTGACCCAAAACAGTATGGTCTCCGATGTGTTCAGAAATTGTTACGATAGCGATTGGCAAGATAGCGATGGTTTCTGGACCAAAGTAAAGATTATATTCTTTAAAGGCACCACCTGTGCTAAATGGCAAGTAGAAACCAGGAATTTCAAACCAGTTAGCTTTAAGAACTGGTGTAAAGTCAACCAAACCAAGAGTTAGTGCGAAGAGGTAACCACCGATAATAGCAAAGAGGAATGGAATGATTCGTAGGAAGCCTTTTCCTTTTGTATTGATAAAGGCAGCAATCAAGAAAGTAACAACTGCTACAAGAGCATTTTTCCAATTTCCATCCGCTACAAGACCAGCATTGGTAACAGCTGAACCTGCAAGTCCAAGACCGATAACGATGATCATAGGTCCGATGATGATTGGTGGCAAGAGTTTATCAATCCATTTTGTACCCGCAAAACGAACACTTGCAGCCACAAGGACATAGATAAAACCTGTAAGGATAACTCCTGTTTGTGCAGCTGATACATCCCCTCCTAGTTCCTTCATAGCTAGGGACATAGCTGTGATAAAGGCGAATGATGATCCTAGATAAACTGGAACTCTAAAGCCAGTTGCGATCATGTAGATGAGTGTTCCAACACCTGAAGCAAAAAGGGCAACAGATACAGGCATTCCCAAAATCAAGGGTACCAAGATGGTCGCACCAAACATGGCGAAAACGTGTTGGAAGCTAAGGAGAATTCCTTTTCCAGCTGAAGGACGTTGGTCAACGTCTAGTAACAAATCAACAGTTGATTCTTGTTTCATATAAACCTCACTTTTGGGCATCAAAAAAGAGCCCATTATTTTACAGCAATAGGCCCTCAGAGTAAGACTTCTCTAAAATCTAGACTTTAAAGAGTTTTAAGTATTTCTGCGTCTTTGTCACCTCACGGGATGACATTAAAAACCTTTGCTTAGGATAGTATAGCAGAAAAAAATGATTTTGTAAATCATTTTTTCCCGAGCCCGAAAATAAGAGAGCGAGGTTGATTTTGTAAATCATTTTTTCCCGAGCCTAAAAATAAAAGAGCGAGGCTGACTTTGTAAATATTTTTTTACTAAAAAATTTAAAGTGGGCGTTTATTGGGCATGCCAGCCTTACGTGGATATTTATTTGGCGTTTCTTTTTTCTTTTCCACCACTGTGATGTAACGCGGATCTCCATTTGGTAGGGTGTAGCTGAGATTGTCTTCGACCTTACTGAAGAGGAGGTTGAGAGCATTCTTAGCTTCTAACAACTCCTCAGGCGCATTACTTGCCTTGAGTGCCAGTAGTTTTCCACCAACTTTAAGGTAGGGAATAGTTAATTCAGATAGGATCTGCATACGTGCAACCGCACGAGCTGTTACAAAATCATATTGAGCACGGAAGTTCTTGTCTTGAGCAAAGTCTTCCGCACGTCCATGGTAGAAGTAAACACCTTCCAAATCCAGTTCTTGAGCCAAGAGTTGGAGGAAGTTGATACGCTTATTGAGAGAATCAATGATAGTCACATTTAACTGAGGATAGAGGATTTTCATTGGTAGACTAGGAAATCCTGCTCCGGCTCCAATATCCAGAAGTTTGATAGTTTCATTGGGAATCAAACCTTGAAGAATGGGTGCAATCGAATCGTAAAAATGTTTGAGGTAAACTTCTTCCTTGTCCGTAATGGCTGTTAAGTTAATCTTTTCATTCCACTCGACCAAGAGTTCAAAATAGCGTTCAAATTGTTTTTTTTGCTGGTCCGAAAGTGGAAGATTTTGCTCGGCAAGCAAGTTGTAAAATGTTTCTGGTTTCATAGTTATTTCCTTCTTTAGTATCATCTTATTTTACCATAATCATTAAAAATTTGATATACTGGTACTAATCTAAAAGCAGAAAGGACTTATAAAAAATGATTTGGATTATTCTTGGAGTTATCGCTCTTGTTGTTATTTTTGTGATTGTTAGCTATAACGGTTTGGTTAAGAATCGTATGCAAACAAAGGAAGCTTGGAGCCAGATTGATGTTCAATTGAAGCGTCGAAATGACCTCTTGCCAAACTTGATTGAAACTGTTAAAGGTTATGCAAAGTATGAAGGTTCTACCCTTGAAAAGGTAGCTGAACTACGTAATCAAGTGGCGGCAGCAACTTCACCAGCTGAAGCTATGAAAGCAAGTGATGCCCTCACTCGTCAGGTTTCAGGTATCTTTGCAGTAGCAGAAAGCTATCCAGATTTGAAAGCTAGTGCTAACTTTGTAAAATTACAAGAGGAGTTGACAAACACAGAAAATAAAATTTCTTACTCTCGTCAACTTTATAACAGTGTTGTCAGCAACTACAATGTAAAATTAGAAACTTTCCCAAGCAATATTATCGCTGGAATGTTTGGATTTAAAGCAGCAGATTTCCTTCAAACACCAGAAGAGGAAAAGGCAGTTCCTAAAGTTGATTTTAGCGGTTTAGGTGACTAAGATGTTGTTTGATCAAATTGCAAGCAATAAACGAAGAACCTGGATTTTGTTGCTGGTATTTTTCCTACTCTTATCTCTGGTTGGCTATGCGGTTGGTTACCTCTTTATGAGGTCTGGTCTTGGCGGTTTGGTTATTGCACTGATTATCGGCTTTATCTATGCCATGTCTATGATTTTTCAATCAACAGAGATTGTCATGTCCATGAATGGGGCGCGTGAGGTTGATGAGCAAACGGCACCAGATCTTTATCATGTAGTGGAAGATATGGCTATGGTTGCTCAGATTCCCATGCCACGTGTTTTCATCATTGATGATCCAGCCTTAAATGCCTTTGCGACAGGTTCAAATCCTCAAAACGCAGCGGTTGCTGCGACTTCAGGTCTCCTTGCTATCATGAATCGCGAGGAGCTAGAAGCTGTTATGGGACATGAAGTCAGTCATATTCGTAATTATGATATCCGTATTTCGACTATTGCTGTTGCCCTTGCTAGTGCTATCACCATGCTTTCTAGTATGGCAGGTCGTATGATGTGGTGGGGTGGAGCAGGTCGTAGACGAAGTGATGATGACCGAGAAGGAAATGGCTTAGAAATCATTATGCTAGTGGTTTCCCTACTAGCTATTGTGCTGGCACCTCTCGCTGCAACCTTGGTGCAACTAGCTATTTCTCGTCAGAGGGAATTCCTAGCTGATGCATCGAGTGTTGAGTTGACGCGCAATCCTCAAGGGATGATTAATGCTCTACGTAAGTTGGATAATAGTAAACCGATGAGTCGTCCTGTCGATGATGCCAGTAGTGCACTTTATATCAATGATCCTAAGAAAGGGGGAGGGTTCCAAAAACTCTTTTATACCCACCCACCTATCTCAGAACGGATTGAACGTTTAAAACATATGTAAAAAAGAATCCAGAGGTCATCTCTGGATTTTTGATATACTGCAAATTTATAAATCGTGTAAATTAACGACTTCCAAGCCAAACTCTGTCAAGCGATAGATGGTAGAACAGACCTCTTTTAAGAAACGCCTGTCATGAGAAACAGTGATGAGACCGCCTGGATAGCTTGCAAAGAGTTTTCTTATTTCAGGTTGAGAAGTTGGAGAAAAGTTTCGTGTAGGTTCATCCAGCAGGAGAAAGTTTGGTTTGCGCAAGACTAAATCCAAAAGCAGGAGTTTACCTTGTTGACCGCCAGATAAGGAGCGAATTTGATGTTGCATTTCTGGATAACTGAAATTGAGACTGGCTAAGTGAGATTGGATTTTCTGTAGTTCCTCTTTTTCTCCAGTTTTGCTGAGATAGGCTATAGGGGATAAATCCAATTGTAGTTTTTTGTGGTAATCTTGTGGCATATAACCAAGTGAAATCTCTCTTTTTTGACTTAGCAGTTGTTGCAACTTTGCTAACAGAGTTGATTTCCCAATACCATTTGGGCCGATGATACCGATTTTTTCTTGGCCACGGATAGTTAATTGTAGTTCTTGCAACAAAACTCGGTCGCCAATGGCCAAATTTTCCTTTTCCAGTTGGATTAAGACTTTAGAAACCGGTAATGGCTGTATATCTGAGAAAAAAAGTCTAATTTCTTCCTCTTCAAGTGGTTTTTGGGTTATAGATTGAGCTGTCTTTTCAAAGCGTTTTTCTTGAGAGAGAACATTTTTCATCTTTTTAGCCAATAGGCGACCGGCAGTACTGTCTTTGGTAGCTCGAAGCGCAGTTTCTACATTTTGCTTGACTCGCCGGTGTTTTTCCATGGTTTTATCGTAGACTCTCTGGTCGTTAGCAGCTTGCTGGCTTTGTCTGGCAAAATTAGCCTTTCTCTGCTCACTATAGCGATCATAGTCTAAATGCTCTACTAGTGTTTCTGCTTCTTTCCGGTGCTTGACCAGTCGCAAGTGGACAATGGTATCAGCCGTTTCAGAAAGAAAGTCTTCATCATGAGAAATGAAAATAACGGTTTGTCGAATCTTTCGAATCTGACCTTTTAGCCAATCAACTGTTTCAAGGTCTAGGTCATTTGAAGGTTCATCTAAAAATAGAATCTCAAAGGGTTTGGCTAACTCATGGATGAGCTGAATTTTCAAAGCTTCGCCACCTGATAGACTGCCAATTTCTTGGTTGATAGCGAAACGATCGCTATCAAAATGCAATTCCTCAGCTAAACGATAGAGGGCACTGTAGTCTAAATCAATAGAATCTAAAAAGAAGTAGTCGTGTAGAGTTTTCTTTTTCAGCTTCTCGGGGAGTTTTTGAGGAATGTAAGCTAGTGATTGATAATCAGATTGAATGTCACCCCTGATAGTGAAATCAGGCAAATATTCCCCCATTAAAGTTTTAAGTAAGGTCGATTTGCCATTTCCTTCTTCGCCAATAATAGCTACCTTTTCTCCGTTTTGTATGGTCATGTTTAAGTCAGAGACAAGGTCTCGTAAATCTTTGTTTTGAGTGATGGTCAGATGATTGATTTTTATCATATTGTCGCCCTTTCTAGAATGTCGATAGTGCATAACAAAAAGCTCTACTTTACCTAGTAGAGCCCAAAGTCTATGTCAAAAAAACTCTATTAAAATGCCAGAAAAAGGGCATAAAAGAGCATGCAAAAAGAGACAAAAACAAGATCTACTAAATAAAGGTTCTTTATTTGATAGACTTAGTTGTTCATGTCTCCCTTACCTCCGAGTATTAGTACCTCTATCCTATACCTTTCAGGATATTTTGTCAACAGAAAACCGACAATTCTAATCTCTAGAATCCAAAAACAGGTCCATAAAGAGTCAGTACGTGTTTGACATGCTCGTAATGAAATTTGTCGTAGTTTCGCCAAGCAGTGCGTGCTTGATCGTTTAGTTTTAGGCTACCAAGACCAATCAGAAGACTGGTACGTTGGTAAAATTTCTCAAGGTCGATTAAGATACTGTTGTTCAACTTTTCCGCTTTTTTGAGCTCTTGCAGAGTAGTGTTTAGCAGCTCTTGTAGTCGAATATCATCTGCCGTACCCTGTTTACAGCTTTGGAAACTTTTATTTAACTCGGATAGGAGTTGGGTTGCATTAGTAATGAGTTCTTTGTCTTCCATGTGAGCATCCTCCTTGCTCTGATGTATTATTGCCTATAGTATAGCACTAAAAAACAAAAATGTCATAGTAAATATGTTTAAAATTCGAATTTTAATTATAAAGTTTGCTGTGCTGATTTGTAGCCTTTTCATGGTATAATCAAGAGAGTAAATCTTTATGGAGGAAGTATGAAATTAAATATTCAAGAAATTCGTAAGCAGTCTGAAGGCTTGCATTTTGAACAAAGTTTAGACCTAGTCGCAGACCTGCGTGCACGTAATCAAGAAATTTTAGATGTAAAAGATATCCTTGCAGTTGGGAAAGTACAATATGAAGACCGTATGTATTTCTTAGATTATCAACTATCTTACACCATTGTTCTTGCTTCAAGTCGCAGTATGGAGCCAGTTGAGTTAGTTGAATCTTATCCAGTAACGGAAGTTTTCATGGAAGGCGCAACTAACCAACTAGATCAGGAAGTTTTAGACGATGACTTGGTCCTACCTATCGAAAATGGAGAACTTGACCTTGCTGAGAGCGTGTCAGACAATATCCTACTAAACATTCCTATCAAGGTCTTGACGGCTGAAGAAGAAGCTGGTCAAGGATTTGTTTCAGGAAATGACTGGCAAATCATGACAGAGGAAGAATACCAAGCTCAACAAGCAGTTAAGAAAGAAGAAAACAGTCCTTTTGCTGGCTTACAAGGACTATTTGATGGAGACGAATAATGGTCTTGTCAAAAAAACGCGCACGAAAGGTGCTAGAAGAAATCATTGCTCTGTTTCCAGATGCCAAGCCCAGTCTTGATTTTACCAATCATTTTGAACTCTTGGTTGCGGTCATGTTGTCAGCCCAGACAACGGATGCAGCGGTAAATAAGGCCACACCAGGTCTCTTTGCTGCCTTTCCAACGCCACAAGCCATGTCTGTGGCGACTGAGAGTGAAATTGCCTCGCACATTTCTCGCCTAGGACTGTATCGAAATAAGGCTAAATTCCTTAAAAAATGTGCCCAACAGTTACTAGACGATTTTGATGGTCAAGTTCCTCAGACACGTGAGGAATTAGAGGGTTTGGCAGGTGTTGGTCGCAAGACAGCCAATGTTGTTATGAGTGTAGGATTTGGGATTCCAGCTTTTGCAGTGGATACTCATGTGGAGCGTATTTGCAAACACCACGATATTGTCAAAAAATCAGCGACACCACTTGAGGTGGAAAAACGTGTCATGGATATCTTGCCACCGGAGCAGTGGTTAGCTGCCCATCAGGCCATGATTTATTTCGGACGGGCTATCTGTCATCCTAAAAATCCAGAGTGTGACCAGTACCCACAGTTATATGATTTTAGCAATTTATAAGATGGGGTTTCAAAAGTTTTTGCTTGATTTTAAGCATGCTTTGTGCTATAGTAAGTGATAACTAAATATTCCTTTAAACCTGTCCCGTGAGGCAGGCAAGGAGCGCGATAAAGTAGAAGGGTGAAGTCTATACTGTGTGCAGTAGGGCTTGCTTAGCTATACATTTCAAGTCTCCTTGTTTAAGGAGACTTTTCTTTTTGGAGGTTTGTCATGAAGGCAAAAGAAGTTGTAGACGAATTGACCGTCAAACGAGCGATTACGCGTATTACTTATGAGATTATCGAACGCAACAAAGATTTGAATAAAATCGTCTTGGCTGGTATTAAAACTCGCGGTGTCTTTATCGCTCACCGAATCCAAGAACGTTTGGAACAGCTAGAAAATCTTTCAGTTCCTGTTGTGGAATTGGATACTAAACCTTTCCGTGACGATGTTAAAAGTGGAGAAGATACTTCTTTAGTTTCTGTTGATGTGACAGACCGTGAAGTTATCTTGGTGGATGATGTGCTCTATACAGGTCGTACCATACGTGCTGCTATTGATAATATTGTCGGTCATGGCCGTCCTGCGCGCGTGAGTTTAGCAGTTCTAGTCGATCGTGGACATAGAGAATTGCCAATTCGTCCAGATTACGTTGGAAAAAACATCCCAACTAGTCGTTCTGAAGAAATCATCGTAGAGATGGCAGAACTTGATGGCCAAGACAGAGTTCTGATTACTGAAGAAGCTTAGAAAGCTAAAGGAGTAGCCATGTCAGAAAATCAACAAGCATTGAACCATGTGGTATCCATGGAAGACCTCACTGTTGATCAAGTCATGAAATTGATCAAGCGAGGGATTGAGTTTAAAAACGGAGCTCAGCTTCCTTATGAAGACCATCCGATTGTTTCCAATCTTTTCTTTGAGGATTCTACACGGACGCATAAGTCCTTTGAAGTGGCAGAGATTAAATTGGGATTGGAACGACTTGACTTTGATGTGAAGACTAGTTCAGTTAATAAAGGTGAGACACTTTATGATACCATTTTGACTTTGTCTGCTTTAGGAGTGGACGTCTGTGTGATTCGCCACCCAGAGGTTGACTACTACAGAGAGTTAATTGCTAGTCCCACGATTACGACTTCCATTATCAATGGTGGAGATGGTTCGGGACAACACCCTAGCCAGAGCTTGCTTGATTTGATGACTATTTATGAGGAATTTGGTCACTTTGAGGGTCTCAAGGTTGCGATTGCAGGTGACTTGGACCACTCACGCGTTGCCAAATCCAATATGCAGATTTTGAAACGCTTGGGAGCTGAACTTTACTTTGCTGGACCTGAGGAATGGAGAAGTCAAGAGTTTGCAGACTATGGACAGTTTGTAACTATTGATGAAATCATTGATCAGGTGGATGTCATGATGTTTCTCCGTGTGCAACATGAACGCCATGATAGTGGAGCTGTCTTTTCAAAAGAAGACTACCATGCCCAACATGGCTTGACACAAGAACGTTATGATCGTTTGAAAGACACAGCAATCCTCATGCACCCAGCTCCAGTCAATCGTGATGTAGAAATCGCAGACCACTTGGTTGAAGCACCAAAATCACGGATTGTCCAACAAATGACCAATGGTGTCTTTGTCCGAATGGCAATCTTAGAATCCGTACTGGCGAGTAGAAACGCCAACTAAAACACAAGACGTTAAAAGACGCCAGTGAGCGTCCACGAGAGGTGAAAATATGACAAAAAGACTTCTAGTATTAGAAGATGGCACAGTTTTTGAAGGCAAGGCCTTCGGAGCAGATATTGATGTAACAGGCGAAATCGTCTTTAATACAGGAATGACCGGCTATCAAGAATCCATTACAGACCAGTCTTACAATGGACAGATATTGACCTTTACTTATCCTTTGGTAGGAAATTATGGAATTAACCGTGATGATTACGAATCCATTATTCCAACTTGTAAGGGAGTTGTTGTTTTCGAAGAAGCACGTAGAGCAAGCAACTGGCGCAACCAAATGACCTTGGATGAATTTTTGAAAGCCAAGAAAATTCCAGGTATTTCAGGAATTGATACACGTGCTCTTACCAAGATTATCCGTAAGCATGGTACGATGCGTGCAACCTTGACCCATGTTGGAGACAGTATGGACCATGTGACGGACCAACTCCAAGCAACAGTTTTGCCGACAGATAATATCAAACAGGTTTCTACTAAAACGTCTTATCCAGCTCCAGGAGTTGGTTTGAGCGTGGTGCTAGTGGACTTTGGTCTCAAGCACTCAATCCTACGTGAACTTTCTAAGCGTAACTGTAACGTTACGGTTGTTCCGTATTCAACAACGGCTGAAGAAATTCTCCATCTCAATCCTGACGGAGTTATGCTGTCAAACGGTCCAGGTAACCCAGAAGATGTTCCACAGGCACTGGACATGATTCGTGGTGTGCAAGGAAAAATTCCAATCTTTGGTATCTGTATGGGGCATCAACTCTTTGCAATGGCAAATGGTGCTAAGACCTACAAGATGAAGTTTGGTCACCGTGGATTCAACCATGCGGTACGCGAAATTGCTACAGGACGTGTTGATTTTACAAGTCAAAACCATGGTTATGCAGTTAGCCGTGAGGATTTGCCAGAACACTTGATTATCACCCACGAAGAAATCAATGACAAGTCAGTTGAAGGTGTGCGTCACAGATATCAACCTGCTTTCTCTGTTCAATACCATCCAGATGCAGCCCCTGGTCCTCATGATGCCAGCTACCTATTTGACGAGTTTATCGAGATGATGGAAGCTTTTAAACAATCAAACTAAGAACGAGTAAAAGCTCGTCGGAGAATTTATGTAACTGAACACGGACGGAAAGCTCGGAATTTAGAGAAACCAATTTGGATTGTCAATCCTTCTTTGGTTTCCTAAAATTCAATCGCTTTCTATTCGTCCTTTGTATCTTATTTAATGTCGCCCTGAGAGGCGACGAATAGAAAGGAGAAGATACATTGTTCGCGGAAGTGAACACGCCCTAAGAACTGTGTGAAAAAGATAAACATCGTTTTGACGCTGAAGGCGTCTGCACCGAGTTTCCTATTTTCACTGTGTTCTTTACGGGCTTTGTATCATAAACTATGCCTAAACGTACTGATATTCAAAAAATTATGGTGATTGGTTCTGGTCCGATTATTATTGGTCAGGCTGCTGAGTTTGACTACGCTGGGACCCAGGCTTGCTTGTCTTTGAAAGAGGAAGGTTATGAGGTTGTTTTGGTTAACTCAAACCCTGCGACTATCATGACAGACAAGGAGATTGCAGACAAGGTTTACATCGAACCGATTACACTTGAGTTTGTGACACGTATTCTCCGTAAGGAGCGTCCAGATGCCTTGCTACCAACACTCGGTGGTCAGACAGGGCTCAACATGGCCATGGAATTGTCTAAAAATGGTATCCTAGATGAACTTGGTGTTGAGCTTCTGGGAACTAAATTATCTGCCATTGACCAAGCGGAGGACCGTGACCTCTTTAAACAATTGATGGAAGAGCTCAACCAACCAATTCCAGAATCTGAAATTGTTAACACTGTCGAAGAAGCAGTTGCCTTTGCAGCGACAATTGGCTACCCAGTCATCGTCCGTCCAGCCTTTACACTTGGTGGTACTGGTGGTGGTATGTGTGCCAATGAGGAAGAATTACGTGAAATCGCTGAAAATGGGTTGAAATTATCACCTGTTACCCAATGTTTGATTGAGCGTTCAATCGCAGGTTTCAAGGAAATCGAATACGAAGTGATGCGTGACTCAGCTGACAATGCTTTGGTTGTTTGTAACATGGAAAATTTTGACCCAGTTGGGATTCACACAGGAGATTCCATCGTATTTGCCCCTGCCCAAACCATGTCAGACTATGAAAACCAAATGCTACGCGACGCGAGCTTGAGCATCATTCGTGCCCTCAAGATTGAAGGTGGATGTAATGTTCAGCTGGCCCTTGACCCACACAGTTTTAAGTACTATGTTATCGAAGTAAATCCTCGTGTATCACGTTCGTCAGCCCTTGCCTCTAAAGCGACAGGTTATCCAATTGCCAAGTTGGCTGCTAAGATTGCAGTTGGCTTGACCTTGGACGAGGTTATTAACCCAGTTACAGGCTCAACCTATGCTATGTTTGAGCCTGCCCTTGACTACGTTGTTGCCAAGATTCCACGTTTCCCATTTGATAAGTTTGAAAAGGGTGAGCGCCGTCTTGGTACTCAAATGAAGGCGACTGGAGAAGTCATGGCGATTGGTCGTAACATCGAGGAATCTCTTCTTAAGGCTTGCCGCTCCCTTGAAATTGGTGTTCATCACAATGAAATTCCAGAACTTGCTAGTGTTTCAGATGATGCCTTGATTGAAAAGGTTGTGAAAGCTCAAGATGACCGTCTCTTCTATGTATCTGAAGCTATTCGTCGTGGTTATACACCAGAAGAAATTGCTGAATTGACCAAGATTGATATCTTCTATCTTGATAAACTTTTGCACATCTTTGAAATTGAGCAGGAATTGGGTGCCCATCCACAAGATTTAGAAATCTTGAAAACAGCCAAACTCAATGGTTTCTCAGACCGTAAGATTGCTGAACTCTGGGAAACGACAGCTGACCAAGTTCGTCAACTTCGTTTGGAAAACAAGATTGTCCCAGTCTACAAAATGGTTGATACCTGTGCGGCAGAGTTCGACTCTGAAACTCCATATTTCTATTCAACCTATGGTTGGGAAAATGAGTCTATCAAGTCTGATAAGGAATCCGTTCTAGTTCTGGGTTCTGGCCCAATCCGTATCGGTCAAGGGGTCGAGTTTGACTATGCAACGGTTCATTCGGTTAAGGCTATTCAGGCGGCTGGCTATGAAGCCATCATCATGAACTCAAACCCAGAGACCGTTTCAACAGACTTCTCTGTGTCAGACAAGCTTTACTTTGAGCCATTGACATTCGAAGATGTTATGAATGTCATCGACTTGGAGCAACCAAAAGGGGTTATCGTTCAGTTTGGTGGTCAAACAGCTATCAACCTTGCGGAGCCATTGGCAAAAGCAGGTGTGACCATCCTTGGTACACAGGTTGCTGACCTAGACCGTGCTGAAGATCGCGACCTCTTTGAGCAAGCTCTTAAAGATTTGGATATTCCACAGCCACCAGGACAAACGGCTACCAATGAAGAAGAAGCAGTTCTTGCAGCTCGCAAGATTGGCTTCCCAGTTCTTGTCCGCCCATCTTATGTTTTAGGTGGACGTGCTATGGAAATCGTAGAAAATGAAGAAGATCTTCGTTCTTACATGCGTACAGCGGTTAAGGCTAGTCCTGACCATCCAGTCCTTGTTGACTCTTATATCGTTGGACAAGAGTGTGAAGTTGATGCAATTTCAGATGGTAAAAATGTACTCATTCCTGGTATCATGGAGCATATTGAACGTGCTGGTGTCCACTCAGGTGACTCAATGGCCGTTTACCCACCACAAACCTTGTCGCAAAAGGTGCAAGAAACAATCGCAGACTATACTAAACGCCTAGCAATCGGTCTTAACTGCCTTGGAATGATGAACATCCAGTTTGTCATCAAGGATGAAAAAGTTTACGTTATTGAGGTCAATCCACGTGCTAGCCGTACGGTTCCATTCCTTTCTAAGGTAACCAATATTCCTATGGCTCAAGTAGCGACTAAGCTCATTCTGGGTCAAAAACTTGAAGAACTTGGCTACCAAGATGGTCTTTACCCAGAAAGTACTCGCGTTCATATCAAGGCGCCAGTCTTCTCCTTTACCAAACTAGCTAAGGTAGACAGCTTACTTGGTCCTGAAATGAAGTCAACAGGGGAAGTTATGGGTTCTGATACGACTTTGGAAAAAGCTCTCTATAAAGCTTTTGAAGCTTCTTACTTACACTTGCCAACTTTTGGTAACGTTGTATTTACTATCGCTGATGATGCCAAAGAAGAAGCCTTGGACTTGGCTCGTCGTTTCCAAAATATTGGCTATGGAATCCTCGCGACAGAAGGGACAGCAGCCTTCTTTGCCAGTCAAGGATTGCAAGCCCAACCTGTTGGTAAGATTGGTGATGACGATAAGGATATTCCAAGCTTTGTTCGTAAAGGAAGAATCCAAGCTATCATTAACACAGTAGGAACCAAACGAACTGCAGACGAAGATGGTGAGCAGATTCGCCGTTCAGCTATTGAACACGGAGTGCCCCTCTTCACAGCCCTAGATACAGCTAACGCCATGCTCAAAGTATTGGAAAGCCGTAGTTTTGTCACAGAAGCAATCTAGTTGAGAAAATTTTTTCATATTTTTAAAACCAGCGTCAGAAAACGCTGGTTTTTTCAATACTGTTCTTGCTTGTTTTAACTATCATGCTTTCCTTAAGAATCATTTCAAAATGTGATATAATAAGAATAAATTGGAAATAGGAAATTATTTTCATTATATTTTCAAAACCCCATTAATAAAATAGGAAAAGACAAGATTAGAAAGCGAATATTCCTATGTCTTCTTACAAAAAGGTCGCTCTTCCATTCTCAATTTTTCCCTTAATTTATCTGACTTCTAAGAAGTCAGTGATGGGAGAATTTACCAATGCCAAGTAGAATACAATCCTAGGCTACGTAGTTTCAATCATCTTGACTATTCTCAATATCAAGCTTCTTTTCGATATTTTTTAACCCCGTTTGAAATCAATTATAGTGTCAGCGTGACGGTTGACAAATAGAAAGTAGTAGTGATTGGTTTATAAAAAGAAGAAAAAAAGAACAGTTGAAACTGTTCTTTTTTATCATTATTTGAGACCGTATTTTTTGTTGAAACGATCCACGCGTCCATCTGCTTGAGTGAACTTTTGACGTCCAGTGTAGAATGGGTGTGAGTCTGATGAAATTTCCACACGGATCAATGGGTAAGTTTCGCCTTCGAACTCAACTGTTTCGTTAGAGCGTTTTGTTGAACCGCTAAGGAATTGGTAACCAGTAGTTGTGTCCATGAAGACAACTGGGCGATATTCTGGATGGATATCTTTTTTCATTTTGCAATATTTCCTTTCTGCCATGGTCTCTTTGCGAGCCATAGATTGTTACCATACTAGTCTATCAGATTCTGAAAAGTTTGGCAAGTATTTTATCAGTTTTTAAGCAAGTTTTTTAACTTTTGGTAGATGATTTCGTTTTCTTCTAGACTATAGGAATTAGCACCGCTTGCTAGAGGGTGGCCTCCACCATCATGTTCCTTGGCGATTTCATTGATAGGATGGATTTTACTGCGTAAGCGAACACGGTAGTGGCCATCAGCCTGCTCTACAAAAATTCCCCAGATACTTACACTGTCAATACGTCCAGGTGCACCGACAATGGCTGCAGTTTCAGCATCGGTAACATTGAATTGTTTTAAGATTTTCTGACTCAGGATAACGCGAGCAGCACCATTTTCATCCACTTCCAAATGGTCGTAGATGTAGCCTTGCAGTTTAGCAATTTTGTAACTCATAGTGTCCATTTTGCGAGTGAGAGCTGCAAAGTCAAAGTTATGTTCTCTCAAATAAGCAGCCAGACGAAGGGTCCGTGCAGTGGTAGAAGGGTAGAGGAAGCGGCCTGTATCACCAATAATTCCTGCAAAGAGCAACTCAGCAGCACGATCTGACAAGGCCAGTTGAGTTGTTTCTGCAAATAAGGTAATCATCTCACTAGCGCTACTTGAACTAGTGTCTACCCAAGATAGGTCACCATATACATCATCATTCGGATGGTGGTCAATTTTAATGAGAAAATCACCTTGACGATAGCGCTTATCATCGATACGAGCAGTATTGGCCGTATCACAGACGATGACAAGGGCTCCTTGGTAGGCACTATCTTCAACAAGATCCATTTCAGCCATCCAAGTAAGAGTTGGTTCATCAAAACCAACTGCTTTGATGGTTTTTTCTGGGAAATGATGTTTGAGAAGAGCTTTCAATCCCACCTGACTTCCCAAGGCATCAGGGTCTGGTTTCATATGACGATGAATGATAATCGTGTCGTATTCTTTGATTTTTTTAAAAATTTGATGGCAAATTTCCATAAATAACCTCAATTCTTTCTCATTTCATTGTAGCACAAGAATTTTTATTTTTAAAATGAAAAAGATGTGATATAATGGAGAAAGATAAATTGAGGAGGACGATATGGCATTAGCAAAAATTGTATTTGCCAGTATGACCGGTAATACCGAAGAAATTGCAGATATTGTAGCAGACAAATTACGTGACTTGGGCTTGGATGTCGATGTTGATGAATGTACAACTGTTGACGCTTCTGACTTCCTGGAAGCAGATATCGCTATCGTTGCGACCTATACTTACGGTGATGGAGAATTGCCAGATGAGATGATGGACTTCTACGAAGACCTAGCAGACCTCAACTTGAATGGCAAAATCTACGGAGTGGTCGGCTCAGGAGATACCTTCTACGATGAATTCTGTAAGGCTGTTGATGACTTTGATCGCGTTTTTGTAGCGACAGGAGCAGAAAAAGGTTCAGAGTGTGTTAAAGTTGATCTTTCTGCTGAGGAAGAAGACATTGAACGCTTGGAACAATTCGCAGAAGAATTGGCTGCTAAAGTAGGATAAGAATAAAACTGCGCTGATGTAATCAATCAGTGCATTTTTCTTACCGTGACTTGGGATTTTACTAGCCTATTTGGTGGCTTTTTGATACAATAATTCAAATAAAGGAGGAGACTGTATGGATTTAGATATTATTCGCCAAGAAATTGATCACATCGACGATCAAATTGTTAAACTTCTAGAAGAACGAATGCAATTGGTTGAAGGGGTTGTTGCTTATAAGAAAGCATCAGGGAAACCGATTTTAGATACCAAGAGAGAAGCAGTTATTTTTGAAAAGGTTAGAAGTCGTGTAGAGGACAAGTGCTATCAGGAGACTATTGTCGCGACTTTTTCGGACATACTCAAACGTTCGCGTGATTATCAGGATCAAAATATCAAATGAAAAAAGAGCAATTTTATCCGCTAGGGATTTTTCTAGCTGCTATGTTGGGCGGACTTGTCCGCTACCTAGTTTCCACTTGGTTACCAGCCAGTCCTGACTTTCCTTGGGGCACTCTTCTTGTTAACTATCTGGGCATTTTCTGCTTGGTGTATCTTGTCAAGGGATATCTGGTCTATAAAGGAACCAGTAAAGGCGTTATTTTAGCACTGGGTACAGGTTTTTGTGGTGGTTTGACAACCTTTTCTAGTTTCATGCTTGATGCTGTGAAACTACTGGATACAGGGCGTTATCTGAGTTTGGTTCTGTATTTGCTTTTGAGCATTGGTGGTGGCCTGCTCTTGGCCTATTGTCTGGGGAGGAAGAAATGGTAATGGTCTATCTTGCAATCGCTTGTGGCATCGGAGCACTCGTACGGTATTTTTTTTCCCGCTATAATCAAGCTTCTAAATTGCCTCTCGGAACGCTCATAGCCAATCTTTTAGGTTGTTTTTTAATTGGATTATTCTACAATCATGTGGAATCTAAGGAAGTCTATGCTATTTTAGCAACTGGATTTTGTGGAGGTTTGACAACTTTTTCGACCTTGAATGATGAACTTCAAAGACTGTTAAGTGATAAGAAGGTATTTTATAGCTACCTAGCCTTAACCTACCTAGGTGGTTTAATAGCGATTTTTTTAGGAATTCTGCTATAAATTTCTTTACTTTTTTGTAGAAATTTGGTAAACTGTATCTTGTGTGTAATGGACGCACAAAAATACAGTTTATCCGCTGAGGAAGATTCCTCAAGATTGACAAAGATAGGAGAATAAAATGAATCCATTAATCCAAAGCTTGACTGAAGGTCAACTTCGTACAGATATCCCATCATTCCGTCCTGGTGACACTGTTCGCGTACACGCGAAAGTTGTCGAAGGTAACCGTGAACGTATCCAGATTTTTGAAGGTGTTGTTATCGCACGTAAAGGTGCTGGCATCTCAGAAAACTACACAGTTCGTAAAATCTCTAACGGTGTAGGTGTTGAGCGTATCTTCCCAATCCACACTCCACGTGTTGAAAAAATCGAAGTTGTTCGTTACGGTAAAGTACGTCGTGCGAAATTGTACTACTTGCGTGCTCTTCAAGGTAAAGCAGCTCGTATCAAAGAAATCCGTCGTTAATTCGACAAAAAAACTCTGCTTTTTCAGCAGAGTTTTTATCTAGCTCCCTTAGTTCAATGGATATAACAACTCCCTCCTAAGGAGTAGTTGCTGGTTCGATTCCGGCAGGGGGCAGTAATGCAATCAAAAAGCACTGAATGATCAGTGTTTTTTGATTGTTCTAAAATGGAAACCATTTCAGATGAAAATGGAGGTGTGGTATAATAGGAGAAAGTATAAGTGCTTATTTGAAGGGGAATTTCTCTCCTTATTATGAGTATTAGGATTTAGTTTTCTGAGAAAAATAATGATGTTTGAGTAAAGAAGGAAGTAGAATGAAAATTTCTGGAACAAGGTCTATCATCACATTTGACTATGAAAATGGCTATGTTTTAAAAGTAGAGGGAGAGTTGTTGACTGATGGTAGCTTTATTGTATATAGGTCAAGCATACAGAATTGGGAGCCACCTTACAATCACATTCCTATCACAGAGAACGAGATAGATAAACTTGTCGAGGAAGTGAACTTCAGGATGACGGAGCAAACAATTCAGATCGAATTTATCTGAGTTAGAGTAGGAGAAGGCAGATGAAATTTGATTACAGTGAACAGATACTCACATGGAAGTGGGATGGTAATGAAATAAAGATTGACTTACCAGATATCATTCATGCGGAATATCATAAAGATGAGAACATTGTTATCGTCTATAGTGGAGAAAACTTTATTAGCAAAACTATTTTCTACTATAGTTTAGAAGGAAAATTATTAGGGCGACAAAATGTAGAGGAAGGAAGACTAGAGTGGCATTATAAGGGCCAACATCAGATTGATTTTCATCATTTACATCATCTGCGATTTAGTCCTAAATATCAGCGTATCTTCAGTATATTTCGCTCATCCAGCGATTTTGACGTTCCATCAGAATTAGAGGTTTATAATTTAGAAGGTGAGAGAATCGACCAAATTGAATCTCCTGCAGGGTTTACAATGCTATACATTTCTGAGATAAGTAAAGAAAAACTGAGAATTGTATGTGAAGCTCTTAAAGAAGATTGTTTTGATAGTTTTGGTCGAAGTGATTTCTATTTTAATGTGGATTTAGAAACTAGAAAATGGATAAAAGATGGCGTAGCCTATTGAGGAAGAGAAAAAGAAACCTGATTTTTACGCTATTTTGGTTGAGAGAAGAATTTACACTAGGAGAAAACAAATGAAACCAACAAACCTAGAATGGGAAGATGTTATTAAGTTTGAGGAAGTTGAAGGATATGGGAAATCCATCTGGAAAAATGAGGATAAATATTATTTAGTTTCAGAAGAGGGAACTGTGGTTTCTTGGTTAGCAGTCTATGATTTACCACAAGAATTATTTACCTTACTAGAGAGTGGAGAACGAACTCTACTTGAAATATCTTGGAAGGTTCAAAATGATTCTTGGCCACCAACGGAAGAAGAAAAAAACGAAATTAGAAAAGATAGAGCTAGAAAAAAGCCAATTGTGCTGATTTCCAACCGTAAAAATCAGTTGCTTTTTAGTGATAAAGAACTTGAAATGCTTATTCCCCAAGCCGAACAACAATGGATAGAATCAATGGGCAAACTTCCAGATGATTATGTATCGCCACTTAAGTAAGGAAGGTATAAAATGAAACCAACAAACCTAGAATGGGAAGATGTTATCCAGTTTGAGGAAGTTGAAGGATACGGAAAGTCAATCTGGAAAAATGAGGACAAGTATTATTTAGTTTCAGAAGAAGGGACCGTAGCGTCTTGGTTAGTTGTCTATGAATTACCAAATGAGTTATTTGTCTTATTAGAGAGTGGAGAGAGAACGCTACTTGAAGTATCTTGGAAGCTTCAAAACGATTGTTGGCCACCGAACGTGACACAAGAAGAAGCTAATAGAAATTTCTGGAGGCAATATCCAGAAGCTTTAAGAGGAAATCCTAAAGCGCAAGGCTTATTCACAAAGGCTGAACTGAAAGAAATATTATCCGAAGGGGCTGAAATTCTAGCGAGTAGCGATTAAAAAGCGGAAACTAATCTTAATAACTTCAAAATGGTAAATTCTGCAGAGAACGAACTAAGTCTCTTCAAAATTGGAGATAAGAGAGATTATCAAATGAAAAATTACAGAAAACTCTTGTTAGAAGCTATCCAAGCTGGCAATGTTGTAGGGATTTTGCGAGGTGAAAAAAGATATCGCATAGAGTCTCCAACCTCTGTACCAGTTGTTTTTCCAACAGACATTTGCCAAGTATTAGCTGAGTATTTCTACAAGCAGAATGATATTGATAAGATTCAAGATATATTAGAAGGCGGTCTTATAGAGTTATCGCAGCGTTCTGCTGTTGATTTGTATATATCGGTTTTGTTTTTTGACGTAATCCTTTTCATGCAAGAAAAAAATATAGCTAGTTTTATAATCCATACGTCGACAGTTGCCCAAGCAATTGCTAAAGGAATTAAGGATTATCAAGAGGAATTGAACGACAGCATCACTTTCCCAAACGGTCTTGTTAAAATAAAACCAATGAAGCAACTGGAAAGATTCAATCAAAAATATCAAAAGAATGAACGTTTTTCCATTATTGAGAAATAGTGATGCTTCTTGTAACACTCTATAGATAAACTGTTAATTGGGACAATAATATGAATAATAATTTGAATTTAGATTTGTTAAAACAAGATGTAGAAAAAGAAATCAGAGAAAAAGGCTTTGAAAATCTTTATTATGCTCTATTTGATGAGCATAGTAGTCAACTTTGGGCTATACATCTATACTATCGAGATGGGAAGTTTATGGTAAATAGTCGGGACGACCGGACCTATATAATGGGGAAAACAAGGGAGTTTGACAATTTTGAAGAGGCAAAGCTATCTTTTCTTAATTTAATGGAGTCTTTTATCGAAATGAACAGATATTTTGTACAGAATGGAGATTCACCCTACTATTCTTGTAGTTTGTGGGATGAAAAAGGAGATGTCTAGAAGATGAGAGACGAAGCCCAAGAACGTTTAGAACTGTTATCAGCCATTCAAGATTTAGGATACGAAAGTTTGAGATATTCTATTTTTAACGAATATGGTCCTGGTGAATGGGAAGTGGTAATCGAATTTGACGATTCTAAGCAAGTGTACAATGTTTACGCTACCATGGATCGAGCAAGTTATAATAAAAAATTAGAATTTGATAATTTTGAGGATGCCAAAAATAAATTTATAGAAAAACTAGATCTTACTGTAGAAATAAATAAACTTTTTGTAGAAAATGGGGAAGTTCCTGAATACTCCTCCCCGTTATGGGACAAAATCGAAGCTGACATTGAGAACATGAAATGCATAGTTGAACAAGAAATTGAAAAACGTCATTATGAGAGCTTACATTATGTTCTATTTGACGAAACAAAACAGCTTCCTTGGGCATTTCATCTTTATCAGAAAAATGGAAAATTTTATGTTGATGGTCGAGATGATCGATCATATATAGTTGGACATAGTAAAGAGTACGATAATTTTGGAAGTGCAAAGAAAGATTTTTTTGAAAAATTAGAACTCGTTATAGAAACTAATAAACTGAATATACAATTAGGATTGCCAGTAGAATATACATCACCATTATGGGATGAAAAAGAGGATAACTAGAAGATGAGAGACGAAGCCAAAGAACGTTCTGAACTTTTATTAGCCATTCAAGATTTAGGATATGAGTCTTTAAGATATTCTATTTTTAATGAACACAGACTTTCTGAGTGGGAAACTAGGATAGATTATAATCCAGAATTGAAATTGTATGAAGTTTACTCAACAATGGATCGAGCGAGTACAGGAAGTATTTTTAAGTTTAAGACATTTGAAGAAGCAAAAGAGAGATTTATCCATAATCTAAAGTTAACAGTTTTTCAAAATAAAACTTCCGTTGAAAATGGAGAAGTTCCTGAATATTCCTCTCCATTATGGGATAAACTAGATATCGATATTGAATCTTTGAAAAATATAGTGGAAAAGGAGATTAAAGAAAGAGGTTTTGAAAGCTTGTCTTATGTCTTGTTTGATGAAGATAGCAGTCAACCTTGGGCAACACATTTGTTTTTTAAAAATGGCAAATTTCAAATTAACAGTAGGGATGAACGCTCATATATTGTGGGGAAAACATGGGAGTTTGATACGATGAATGAAGCAAAGGATGAGTTCCTTAAGATTCTAAGTCAAACAGTTCATGCGGAACAGTTGGCTAATGAACTTGGTTTTTCGCACCCCTATCCTTCGCCACTATGGGACGAGGAAGGAAAAAGATTTAATTTGAGGCAGGATATGTGAATCTTGTAAAAGATGTGTTTATCTTTCTAGGTCATTGAGAACTAGCTAAAGTTTAGTTAGTACGAAAGAGAAGATAAATGATTTTGAAGAAAGAATAAATCAGTAGACATTTGGTAAAAGACAAAGGAGATAAGAATGGAATCAATTTATGTAAGTCAAAAAGATATGCTGGAAATCTGTCAAGATGGTGATAAGTATTTCTTGCGTTATCCAACTTTTAATATTACCATGCCAGAAGTGGTTCAAGAAATTCCCAAAGAAGCTGCCAATAGCTATATATCGGGAGAACATACTGGTAAAGAGTTGATGAATTATGCGCAGTATGGTTTTTGGAAATCAAAAAAGCAATATACACAAGATGAATCTAGTAAACTTTTCATTGAGAATAATCCTTCCTTTATTCTAAAAAATCCCAAAAATAGTCGTCGTCTTTTTTCAGCAGAAGAGTTTACTCAAATTGTTATCCAAGCCATCGCTTCAAAATTGAAACCTAGCGAACTTGATGCAATTGGTATAGTTGATAGTCATTTAGAGCTTCTTTTGGTGGATCCAGTTGGCTGGGAGGAAGAGATAGAAGCAGTCCATTTGGAAATTCTGCAAGAAAAAATTAATAATTACATTCACTTCCTCGAAAGCAAGCAGTATGTGGCACGATACGGTGATAAGTTTGACAAAAAAGTCATCCATATCACATTCCAGTATTCTCCATCTGATAATGGATTCGCCTTTCTCGCAGCGGTTCAGAAAGTGCTACAACCCACTGATATGAGCTTAAAGGTAGAATTACCGGAGTAATAAAGGGAGCGGAAACGCTCTCTTTTTGTGGTATAATGAGACCATATTTATAAAAAGATTATTTAGTATTTCTAAATAGCGAACTGCTTATGCTGTCAATTGATATGAAGGGGCATTCTTACGGTGATTTTCTATCCGCTATTGAACGTCAAGGATACTATGAAATCAAAAATCCACGTGTCTATAGACCAGGCACTAATGAAATTATTTCAGTTGAAGGGATTTTTAGAATTAACCAATGGAGTAAATAAATGAAGAAATTTGAAATACCAGAGCCTAAAGAATATGAATCTTTTGTTAATTTTTATCGTGATATGATGAGAGAAGGGAAAGAGGAGGAAGCTTTTTTAGGTACAAATCCAAAATATCGTATATGGCAAAGGGATTCTTATGAACTTGATAGCACAGATATTTTAGTATTGATGGATTATTGCTTATTCCCTCTGTATGTGGAAGGTGATGAGGATATAGCTAAAAGAACTTTTGACATCTTGAAAGAGTTTAGTTTATCTAATGATTTAATGAGATTAAAGAAAGTAACGAAATATATTTCTATTCAAAGTAGATG